>JBPCMH010000049.1:0-2594 GCA_051002495.1 Acidimicrobiales bacterium | reverse complement strand
ACCGCCCGGTCGATCGACCGGGCGGTGTGCGTTCCCAGTAGCGTCGCCCCATGTTTGACTACGCAGACGCCGCGGTTGCCGGGGCTTTGGCGGCTGGGGCCACCTACGCCGATGCGCGGGTGATGATCAGCCGTACCGAGTCCGTGACCGCCCGCAACCGAGTACTCGAAGGCATGAGCCGCGATGAGGCCGCGGGCGTCGGGGTGCGAGCGCTCATCGGATCGTCCTGGGGGTTCTTCGCCACCAACGAGCTCACCACCGCAGCCGCCACCGCGGCCGGTGAACGAGCCGCAGCCATTGCCCGGGCATCAGCTCGAGTGCCGGGGCCGCCGATGAGCCTGGCGCCCTCTGATCCCGTCACGGCGTCATGGGCGTCTGCCTACGATGAACACCCCCTTGAGGTGAGCCTCTCGGAGAAGGCCGACCTCGTGGTTGGGTTGACGACGGCGATGGCCGACGCCGGTGCTCGGATCACCGAAGCGTGGACACGCGTGTGGGATACCGAGAAGTGGTTCGCTTCCAGCGAGGGCCACCGGATCGACCAGCACATCATCGAGTGCGGGGCAGCGATGAACGCCACCGCCGTCGGCGACGGTGAGACCCAGCGCCGTAGCTATCCGGGAATCCGGGGCCAGTACGGCACGCAGGGCTGGGAGCTGGTGCGACGCCTCGACTTGCCGGGCAACGCGGTGCGCATCGCCGAGGAGGCCCAGGCGCTGCTCTCCGCGCCGCAGTGCGAGCCCGGCGTGCGCGACCTGATTCTCGGCAGCGAGCAGATGGCGCTGCAGATCCACGAGTCGGTCGGTCATGCCATCGAACTTGATCGCATCCTCGGGTGGGAGGCCGCGTATGCAGGCACGTCCTGGCTCGACGTGGCCAAGATGGGCGAGCTGAGGTTTGGCTCCGAGCTGATGAACATCACCGCCGATGCCACCCTGCCGGGTGCGCTGGGGTCGTTCGGGTACGACGATGAGGGCACGCCGGCCAGGGCCGTCGACATAGTCAAGAACGGCATGTGGGTCGGCGTGCTGTCCGGACGCGATTCTGCCCCGCTTGCTGGGTTGGAGTCGTCGGGCGGGATGGTGCGGGCCGACGGCTACAACCGCATACCGATGGTGCGCATGACGAACGTGGGCCTGCTGCCAGGCGAGTCTTCGCTGGAAGAGATGATCGCGGCGACCGAGGACGGGGTGCTGATGGACACCAACCGGTCGTGGTCGATCGACGACAAGCGGCTCAACTTCCAGTTCGGTTGCGAGATCGGCTGGGAGATCAAGAACGGCGAGCGGGGCCGGATGGTGCGCAACCCGACTTACACCGGCATTGGTCCCGAGTTTTGGGCGTCGCTTGACATGCTGGGCAACGAGTCCGAATGGACGTTCTGGGGCACCCCCAACTGCGGCAAGGGTCAGCCCGGCCAGGTCGGCCACACCGGCCATCCCGCGGTGCCAGCTAGGTTCCGCGACGTGCGGGTCGGGGTGCGGGGATGACGGGGGGCTCGGTTGCAGGAATGACGCCAGCGGCGCTCGCCGATCTGTGTGATCGAGCGCTCGATGCCCTCGGGCCTGGGGTCGACGGCGCCGTCACGGCATCGTCGGTCCAAGCCGCGCTCACCCGGTTCGCCAATTCCCGCATCCATCAGAACGTGGCCGATGAGGGCGTCTCGCTGACGATCAAGGCCATCGTCGATGGGGCAACCGCTTCGGCCTCGACCCGGGATGTGTCGCCCGAAGCCATCGCCCGGGTCGCCGCCGCGGCCGTCGAGGCGGCTCGGCTGCGCCCAGCTGACCCTGATTGGCCCGGGTTGGCGCCGCCCAGCGATCCAACCCCGGTCGATCATTACGACGAGGCCACCCGCGACGCCGACCCGGACACCAGGGCCGAAGCGGTCGCACAGTTTGTGTCCGCGGGGGACGGGCTGGAAGCCGCCGGCTTCTGCTCAACGAGCGGAGGGGAGTACGCCTTCGCCAACACGGCCGGCCAGCGGGCGACGGGGCGGACGTCGAACGCGGCGATCGACGGCATCCACCGAACCGGTCGGGCCGACGGCAGCGCGGGCGCGAGGTCGGCGCGGCTGGCCGACCTGGACGGCGCGACGCTCGGTGCGATCGCCGCGACCAAAGCGCGTGCCGCGGACGAGGCGACAGATCTGGAACCCGGCGTCTATGAGGTCGTACTCGAACCCGGATGCGTGGCCGACATGTTCACGTTCCTCGGGTTCTACGGGTTCAGCGGGAAGTCGGTGCAAGACGGCACATCGTTCGTGCACCTCGGTGAGCAGCAGTTCGATCCCGAACTTTCCGTGTGGGACGACATCACCGACCCAAGGGCCATCGGCCTTGGCTATGACCACGAAGGCACGCCGAAGCAGCGCATGGATCTGATCCGCGCCGGCGAGACGACGGGCATCGTCCACGATCGCCGCACCGCGGCCAAAGCCGGCACGCAGAGCACTGGGCATGCGTCGCCATCTGAAGCCTTCGGCCCGGTGGCCGGCAACCTTTTCGTGGGTGAAGGGCCGAACACCCGGGAGCAACTCATCGGGGCGGTCGAACGCGGGCTGCTGGTCACCGACTTCTGGTACACCCGCATCC
>JBPCMH010000048.1:0-5342 GCA_051002495.1 Acidimicrobiales bacterium | reverse complement strand
GAAACTGCGGTGAATCAGACGAAGACCAACTGGTCGCGGTCGTGCCGGATCAGCAGGAAGGCGCCCGCGCCGAGGAGCGCGGCGGGGACCAACCCGAACCAGAAGATGGTGACGACCGCTGGTACCGGCTTCGGCGGCCGGGTAGAGATGATCCGGCTGTTGATGTCGAGTAGCGGCGGGGCGGCCAACTGTTGTTCGAAGTCGCTCGCCGCGAAGTCGGAGAAGTCATCGTCGGGCGTGAGGGCCACCTCGCCGAAGGCGGGCGGGGCCGGTGCGAACGGTGAGGACTCCGGCGGAACGGCCGAGTAGTCGAACGGCGGCGGCGGGCTGGCGCTACCAGACGACGGCGATTCACTCGGCGGACGGTATTCGGGAGCGAGAAGCTCAAAGGGCCGATCGAAGCTGGCCTGCTTCATGGTGGCCGTGATGGTGTAGCCCAGGTTGACGCCGGCCCAGTTCAGGACGGTGATGTTGTAGAGGTCGTAACCGGGAGCGAAAAGTTTGACCTTCTCCGGGTTGTCCGGTGATGCCGACTGGTCGAGCCCGGTGAACCCAGTTCCGCCGGAGGCCTTTTTGATCTGCTGGTTGTCCCAGAGGTAAACGTCGAGGTCGTTGAGGTTGTCGGGGTCGTCCCACGACACCTCGAACTCGATCCACCAGTCGTCACCGTCCTTCAGGCCGGGCGGGGGCGCGACGCTGATGGGCACCTTGTCGCACTGGGTCGCACCCGGCCCGCCGTCGGCGCAACCGACCGGCGTCCAGTTGACCGCGGTGGTCAGCGGGAACTGGCCCGGGATGCCGCTGAACTTTTTGACGACGGTGCCGACGTTCTTGATGACCAGCGTCTCTTTGGTAACTGCACTAGCGGGGTTGGTGAAGGCGCCAGGGGCGATGATGACCAGCGCGGCAGCAAACGCCGCGCTGGCCTGACGGAGCAAGGTTTTCATGAGTTGTCGACCCCCAACGTCGATCGGAATGGGATAAGTCTACGGTGTTGCTTGAGGTCAGGTACAGCGCGCCTCATGCCAGGTTGAAGCGCACCGACGCGCTGTAGCCGTTACACGGCTCCTGGCCGGTCATCTGGGCGTTGATGTTGCCGGCCGGCCAGCGGTTGGGCAGGTAGCGCTTGCCGCCCTCAAAAGCGGCCCAGCACCCGGGGCGGTTGTCACCCGGCGCCGGACCGTTCGCCCGTCAGATCTCGGCCTGGCCATCCTTGACACAGGGGTAGTCATTGGGCAGGTAGTAGCACGACGGCGTCTGCACATCCTCGCTCTGCACAGCCGGGATGGCGTGGAAGCCCTTGTCGACCGATGTGGGGCCGAGGCGAGGACCGGCCACCTGCACGCCAACGAAGAACTGGAAGATGTTCTTGTAGTACGAGCAGATGTAGCCGACGTCGGTGTTCGGCAACTGGGTGTCGGCCTCGCGGTAGGCCTGGTAGCAGCGCTGCTGCTGCTGGGCCGGCTCGAAGGTGACTGGCGTGACCATGATGGCTCTACCGTCGAAGGCCGCGGTGTTCTGCGACAACCGAACCGGGTTGTTGCCATCGAAGGTGCCGTCGCCGAGCAGCACCCACTCGGGGTAGTAGCTAATGGCCTGGGCGTTCTTGCCGAAGTTGCCGTTGATGCCGCCGGGCCAGAGGATGGTGGTGACACCCTTTTCCTTGAAGTCGGCCATCTGGATCTGGCCGTAGGTGCCGGTGTCGCCGTTGTCCTGGGCGAGGCAGCACTCAGGGAAAGTGGCGACTTCGATCTTCTGCCCGGCGCACTCCTCGACCCGTTTCTTCACAATGCTGGCCATCAGGATGTGGCCCTTCCAGTTCGGGTCGGTCGTATGGATGAGCCCCAACTTGCGCGGCCGGTTGTTGAGATCAGGGCCGGCCAGCACCGACGGCTGGTTGGCCACCTTGGAACAGACATAGGAGATGTAGGAGTCGGCCTGCTGCTCGATGGAGGGGGAGTACGACCAGATCAGCTTGGGGAACTTCTGGAAGAACGCGGCCTCGCGGCCAGCGAAGGAGCCGAAGTTGAGAACGCCCTTCCGCGCCATGGCTTCGAGGTAGGTGTCCTCGGCGCCCTCGGTGTAGAAGGAGAGCACGGCGAAGGGCTTGATCTTGCTGTAGTTGTCGGCCGCGTCGGCTCGACGGGCCTCCGGTGTGCAGGGGCGGCAGCCCGAGAACCAGATGAACATGTGGACATAACGGCCGTAGGTCTGGAAGCGCTCGTTGAAGTAGCGCTGCCATCCCCGCAGGCCCTTGACGATCAGGTGCTCTTTCTCGCCTGCCTTGGGCGCCTGCAGCAGGTCGTAATACTTGTTGCGGGGAACGACGGTGTTGTTGGCATCAGAGCCAGAGATGTAGTTGATGCCGCCGTCGACGACGACCAGCAGTCGGACCTCGTCCTTGGTCACGCCCTGGTAGGTGGCACCGAAGTTGTCACCGGAGAAGAACGGGACACACGGCTGCGACAGCGGATCCTCGGTCTGGCGGGGCGGGTCGCCCACGCAGCGGAAGGTGGTCGGGCTGGTGCCAGCGCCCTTGTCGATCGGGCCAGCCTTTCCCGGTCCGACCGGTCCACCGCCGCCACCCTCGCCGCCGGAGGCACCTGCACCCTCGACGCCGGACGATGAGCCCAGGCCGAGCGACGAGAAGTTGCCAGACGGCGGAGCATCGGGCGTCTGATCCTCCGGCGGGACCGGCGCGTACTCCAGGGTCGTCGTCGGGTTGGTCTGGGGCAGGTTCAACGATGACGGAAGCACAAGAAAGGCAATGAAGAGAGCGACGGCGAAGGCCAACATGGGCGGGTACTTGCGGGCCCACTCCGGTGCAGCAGGGGCCTCTTCGACAGGAACAGTGACAGATGCCATGTGGCGAACGATCCTCCAGGCGGATGCGGGCGGGTTCCTCGGTTTCGATGGCTGAGAGACCCGCAAGGACCGGCGGCTGTCGTCCGGCCTCTAGGGTTGTACGACGCGAATCTCCCAAATCCTTCCGAGGGGAAACGTGAGTCGTTCCAGAACGAACGTCACAATTCCTTCCAAGCAGGAGGAAGGAGATTAGCCGTCGCTTGCAGAAGTTGACCTTTGACCGGGGATCGTACGGTCGAGGCGCGGGGTTCCCGTTCCTCGGGCTGGCGCGGGTTCCGGTACGATCAGCCGCGGCTGATTTGGCTCACCATCGGCTTACTTTTCTTCTCTCGTATTCGTCATCACCGGAGGACGGTTCTACCCATGGCAACGACCACCCGTCGGTCCCGCACACGCGCCGGATCGACCACCAAGTCCAGTCCGACGAAGTCGTCGGGCATGAACGCAAAGACGTTCAAGAAGTACTTCGACGAGGTGGTCGAAAATGTTGAGACCGTCATCAAGGGCAAGGTCGACGTCGTCCGCCTGGCCCTGGTGGCGATGCTGTGTGAGGGCAACGTGCTCTTCGAGGACCTTCCCGGCACCGGCAAGTCGATGCTGGCCCGAGCGCTCTCGGAGTCGATGAACGCCACCACCAACCGGGTGCAGTGCACGCCCGACATGCTCCCTGGCGACATCACCGGCTCGTCAATCCTCGACCAGAAGAAGGGCGAGTTCGAGTTCCGCCCGGGTCCGCTCTTCTGCAACATCCTGCTGGCTGACGAAGTCAACAGGGCCACACCGAAGACCCAGTCCGCCCTGCTCGAGGCCATGTCCGATCGCCGGGTCTCGGCCGACGGGGTCACCTACTTGCTGCCTCGGCCGTTCCTGGTGCTCGCCACCCAGAACCCGGTGGAGATGGCTGGTACCTTCCCGCTGCCGGAAGCTCAGCTCGACCGCTTCCTCTTCAAGTTGCAGATGGGCTATGTCAGCCGTGAGCACGAGTACGAGGTCATGTTCGACAACTCGAATGCCGCCAAGATCGACGAGATGGGTGCGGTCATCGAGCCCAAGGTCGTGCTCGACATGATCGCCTATGCGGGTGGCGTCAACGTCGCTCCTGAGGTCGGCATGTACATCGTCGACCTGGTGCACGCCACGCGCGCCGATCCGGCGGCCGCGGCCGGCGGCTCCCCCCGAGCCTCGATCGCCTTGCTGCGCTCGGCCCGCGTGCTGGCCGCGTCCGATGGCCGCGAGCACGTGTACCCCGACGACGTGCGGGCCGTGCTGAAGCCGGTCCTCGGTCACCGCATCATGATGAACCCCGATTCGATCCTCCGGGGCGACTCCGTAGATGCGTTGCTCGAGCGCATCACCGCCGCAGTCAAGCCGCCCGTCACCTCCCGGCAGCGCCGGCAGGAGGCCGAGTAACCGTTGGCCAGCCTCATCCCTCGGAGGGGCCGGCCGGCCCAGGGTGGCGAAGGCGGTGTTGTCGTACGCGGGTTCCGTGCCCGCTTCGACCGGATCACCGACGCCCTCACCCCCGGCGCGATCCGCCGTAGGTTCCTCCAACTCCAGCGCAAGCTCGGCATCACCCGGAGCGGACAGATCGCCGTGCTCGGCGGCGTGTTCCTGTTCCTCATGGGCACGATCGTGGCCGGCAAGGGCATGCAGCTCTTCGGCTACGGCGCGCTTTTCCTGGTCATTGCGGCTTACCTGCTCGCGCCGAAGAAGCTTCGCCTTGAAGGCGAGCGGGCCGGGCTGTTCCCCCGCATGCAGGAGGGCGACCGGCTCGACGTTGAGTTGAAGCTCACGGCCAAGCGCCGGATGTCGACCTTCATCCTTGAGGAGCGGCTGCCGGAGCGACTCGGCCGCAGCGTGCGCGTGCCCATCACGTCGCTGTCTTCGGGCGCGACGGTCACCCACCACTACACCCTTCGCGCTGGCCGGCGCGGCGTATTCGAGGTCGGACCGCTGGTGGCCGTGGCTGGCGATCCGTTGGGCTTGGCTCAGCGGGAGACCGTGGTCGCCGAGCCGTTCGAGTTGCTCGTGCACCCAAGGGTCGAGTTGGTCAACGACCGGCCCCTCACCCGCCAGTTCGAGGATCCCCCGATCCGCGCGCCGGTGTCGAAGCCGTGGCCGTCTGGCCTCGAGTTCTACGGCATGCGCGAGTATGTGGCTGGCGACGCCCTTCGCCGGATCGTGTGGAGGGCATCGGCCCGCACCGGCAAGATCATGGTTCGAGAAGCCGAGCAGGGCATCACCGACAAGATCACGATCCTCCTCGACACCGACCGCGGCCACCACTCCCGTGACGACGAAGAGGGCTTGTCGGAGTCGTTCGAGACGGCTATTCGCGCCGCCGCCTCCCTAGGTGTTCGTCACCTGCGCGAGGGCTATGAGATCAAGACCGAGGCCAACGGCGGTCCGTTGACCCGACCTCTGCGGGGGCCGACCTCCCAGCTCATGTTGCTCGACGCCTTGGCCCGGGTTGACAC
>JBPCMH010000047.1:0-5400 GCA_051002495.1 Acidimicrobiales bacterium | reverse complement strand
GCTCTAGGACGGTGACTCGGCGGTCGTCGAGGGCGCGCCCTGACGCGCACGTCAAGGTCCCGTGTGATCATCCGATCCGTCGGTGTTCGCAGAACGTGGATCTGCTCCTGGGACGTAGTTGGCTGCGTCAGCCTGAACGTGGTGGGTCGGGTCCCGCTGGCGCGGGGTGCGTTGAGCGGCCGCGGGCCGGGCCTGCGGCTTCGGTCTCGGCGATGAGCGCCTCGAGCCTTTGTCGGACGATGCGTTCCATCTCGGCCCGTTCCCGACCGGCTCTGATCGTGATTCCCGCCTCGGAGATGGACTTGTCGCGGTGGCAGACCCGGCACTCATGTTTGAGGTTGGCGTAGCTGGTCTCGCCGTCCAAGGCCACCGGCTCGGCGTGATCGGCTTGGAGTCCGAACGGGGTGCCGCAGGTCTGACACACATAGCCGTCGCGCTCACGAACCGCAGCCAATAACTCCTTCGAGCCTCGCCGGCCGGCGCAGGTGACGTTCATGACATCGACCCCGTCGTGGAGCACCAACGTCAACAACGCTTCACCCAGCAGGTCGCGGATCACCGCGGTGGGCACCGCCCCGACACCGGCGATCTCACACACCTCGCCCGCCATGGGATGGCCCCGATACAACGCAGCCAGATCAACCCGGCCGATCACCTCCACCCGCCGCGGTGCCCGACGAGGGGTACCACCGTCAGCTCGGCCGTCAGAGACATCATCATCTGGGCCAGCCTCGAGCTGCTCGACCGGGCCCGCATCCGAGCCCGCGGCATCCGAGCCCGCGGCATCCGAGCCCGCCGCTGCAGTCGGAGCGTCAACACCAACGCGGTGAACGATCTCGACGAGCGAATCAGCGGCATAGGCGTCGTGGCCTTCGCGGCGCCCTTCGGACCGGGCCAACTGGAACTGCCGGTCCGTCTCAGCGTCCAACACCGCGTACACCTCAGCGGCCGTACCCGGGGGGAGCTTGAACGTGCCTCCCACTCCGCCATCGTCGAAGCGGCGCTTGCGGAAGAACCTGGTGCGGCGCAGATGGTCAGCCTGGGCCTTCTCATCACGGGCCGCCTGGCGGGCTTGCTCGGCCGCGGTGCGCAACGAACCAAAGTTGCCGTGCCCGGCTACCTCTAACAACGACGCCTCGACGGCCTCGGCCTCTCCCATCCGCCCCGCGTCAACTAAGGGGCCGCGACGAAACTACTTGCCTGATTTCTGTGTCTTCACCCCAGGTCCAGGCGATCTGACTGCGCAAGTAGTTTCTTCGTGGTCCCTAACGCCCCCGCCCCGGACGCGATCTGGACAGCCTGATCGACCGACAAATCGCCTCGCTCCAACGCCTCGCGCGTTGCCGGCAAGTCGTCCAACCGGCGAGACGTTTCCAGAAGGCGACGCCCGTCCGACATCGAACCACCGGTCAAGGCGCCGAGATGCGCCTCCGGCGACGGCTTGCCGGCCGCCTTCCACCGGGCCGTCTCCTCCAACCGACGAGCCAACTTCGTCACCCCACCGGAGGCGACGTTGCCCACCGACGACAGCCGAGCGACCAACACCTCCGCAACGGCACCCGACACGGTGTCCGCGTCGATCGACCCGACCGCCCGCCGCAGCAGACGATCGGCCTCCTCGATCAGCGAAAGCACTTCCGATGCCATGAACAAATTCTCGCAGGGGGGTGTGACAGAAACGCGCGACGCTGTGACCAGGACTTATCCATCGAACCGGTACGCCGAGGTCGCGACTGTCGGGCGGTGTGTGTTAGTCGATCGAGCTGCGGGGGACGATCCACTCGGAGGGCTGTGCAGTGACGGCGGTGATGTGATCGAAGTCGGCGTCGTAGTGCAGGACCGTGAGCGATGCCGCTTCCGCGACAGCGGCGATCAGGAGGTCGGGCAACTTTCGACTCCGTAGCCCATCATCGGCAAGGAGGCGCTGGACTTGTCGTGCGCGGGCGAAGTGGTGCGCGTCGATGTCGATGAGCTGGAAGGTATCGAGCGCACCGACGAGTCGGTCCCACTCGACCCCGCTGCGGGCGGAGAAGCCGACCTCGAGGTCGGTCATCGAGGTGCGGGCGAGGCCCAGCCGATCGAGTTGCTCGATGCGCGCACGCACCGGGGGAGCGATCACCCTGGTCAAGACGCTGGTGTCAAGCAGGTAGGTCAACGCCACGCCGAGTCGCGGTCCTCGAGATCCGCGCCGGCGAGCAGGCCGAGGGCGTGGTCAAGCTGGGCGCGGCGTTCTTCGGCGACAACGCGAAGCGCTTGGTTCACGGTGTCCTTGATGGTGCGGGTGCCCAGGCGAGCCCGCGCCGCGTCGAGGGCGAGGTCATGCGCCGTAGTGAGAGAGATCACATGCGTAACCGCATGTGGATATGCCGATACGCATGTCTCATCGGGTAGGCTTGGAGGTCATGCCCAAGACGATCCAGATCCGCGACCTCGACGACGACGTCTATGACGCGCTGGCCGTGCGCGCCTCCGCCGCTGGCCTGAGCATCCCGGAGTTGCTCCGGATCGAAGCAACCCGACTGGCGGGCCGACCGACGGTCGAGGACTGGCTCGAGCGCACGCGTCGCCGACCATCCGCGATCACCACGGTCGAGGTGCGCCAAGCACTCGACGAGCTCCGGGGCGACTGAGCGTGCTGGTGGTCGACGCGTCGGTGCTCTATGAGGTGGTGGCCGACACCCCGCAGGCGGAGCGGTTCCGCGATCGGCTCCTGGGCGATACCGATCACGCCGCGCCCCACCTCATCGACGCCGAGGTGCTCGGCGTCATCCGGCGCCACAACCTCGATGGGCACCTCGACGGCACCACCGCCGCCCAGGCCGTCGCCGACCTGCGGGACTGGCCAGGCCTCCGTTACGGCCACGGCCCCCTGCTCGAGCGGGCCTGGGAGCTGCGAGCCAACGTGCGCTCGTGGGACGCGCTCTATGTTGGGCTCGCCGAAGCGCTCGGCGCCACGCTCATCACCTCCGACACTCGACTGGCCACCGCCGCGGGACCGACGTGTGCCATCGAGGTGCTCGGATAACTATTTCAGGTCGTACTGCGAGACTCCTCCTGAGGTGTGCAACGTCCTTACTCAAGGCAGCGATCCAGCAGGGTGCGCGAATCGAGCTCAACGCCGGCACAGTTCCCCCACGGTGTCAAGGGTCAGCAGGATCCGCGCGGTGGCGGTCATGAGAACTGCGCGGCGATGGCCATGAGAACCGCGCGGTGGCGGCCACCAGAAATACGCCCACGTCACCTATTTCTTCGCCGGCGGCAGAGAAGTCGAGTTTCCGGGCGAAACGAGGATCCTTGTCCAGTCGCCGACTGAGGTGCCCACCTACGATCTCGCTCCTGCGATGTCGGCCCGGGACCTCACCAACCGGGTCATTGAAGCGTGGCGAACCGACTTCTCATTCGGGATCGTCAACCTCGCCAACCCCGACATGGTTGGACATACGGGAGATCTGAGGGCGACTACTCGCGCTGTCGAGGTGGTTGATGACTGCGTCGGCCGCCTCGTCAACGCAGTGCAGTCGAGCGGCGGCGTCGTCGTGCTCACAGCCGATCATGGAAACGCCGAGCACATGCTTGAGTCCGACGGCTCGCCGAACACCGCCCACACAACCAACCCCGTCCCACTGATCGTCACTGATTCGAGCGTCCGCCTCCAATCGTTGGGCGTGCTCTCCGACGTCGCGCCCACGGTGCTGTCGCTCCTCGGCATTGACCCGCCACCCGTCATGACGGCACGGTCCTTGATCAGGTGAGCGATTAGATCGGCCGAGCGACGGCGCGTGCAGCGGTCGGATGTTCGAGAACCCAGGACATGGGAGCCAAGGCGCGCCGACGGAACAAGTCGCCGGCCAGTGCTACTCGCAGCCGGCGTTCAGGGGCACACCGCACCAGCTCGCCAGCGCGCGCTGACGCCCTGTAGAGCTCGAAGGGCTACAGCCTGGAGGCGAGTTCCACGGCCAGGTCGAAGGTCAGCTTCCTCGAGGGAGAGACGGTCCACCCTCGCGAGTCCCACTCGGCTCCGCTGAGGTCGTCGCCCCCGTAGAGCAGCTGAGCGAACCGAATCCCCCGGAACCGGGCAACAGCGAAGAACGCTGCCGCTTCCATCTCGACGACCAGGCAGCCTTCGGCCTTGCGACGATCAACCTTCTGCCGCGTCTCGCGGTAGATCGCGTCCGTCGTCCACACCTTGCCAGTCGTGAAAGGAACGCCGCGTTCCTCGAGCAGCGCCACGGCTGCGGACACGCCTTCGGGGTCGGCGTCGACGGTGCGCGAGCGTGGGAGGTAGTGGTAGGAGGTGCCCTCGTCACGAACAGCGACGGTCGGAACGACTATGTCGCCTGGGCCGACCTCGGCCGACAGCGTCCCGCAGCCCCCGCAAGCAACGACGCTTCTGGCGCCCATGACGATCGCTTCTTCCAGGAATGCGGCGGCCAGAGGGGCGCCGACTCCCGGGTGGAACACGGCGACGTCGACTCCGTGGCGATTTACCTTCCAGATCGGGTGTAACCCGTGCGCCGCTTCTAGAGTTCCGATCTGCTCGGCCTCGGCGGGAAGGGCTTCGAGGATCTCGGCGTAGAAGCACAGAACAGCCCGAGCCGGGATCGAGTCCCGCTCGCCCGCGAGCGAGACCCACTGGTCGAGAACTCCGACCGGGTCGGGATCGAACTCGAAAAGTGGATGCTCTTCGCTCATCCGCACATCCTGTGCGCGGATCGCAACGCAGCGCCTGTCTTTACAAACTCACAAGGGCCCACGGGCCCACGGGCCCACGTCCGGCGATAGGGGACGCTCTGTAGTTCCCGCCCGCCCGGCGGCGGGCTGGCCCCGCTCAAGCCATGATCACCACACCGAAGATCGGCACTTCGGCGCTCATGATCGGGGCGGTGAGTTCGTGCGCTGCGGAGGCGTTGCCCCTGGATGGTTACCGCTGGGCGTACGCACCGACATTGGTGCTGGAAGTCGCGCGCTGGGGCTAGGTGGCTGGCGTCTTTCTCGTCCATTGCGCAAGTATGTTAAGGGTCAGCAGGATCCGCGCGGTGGCGGTCATGAGAACTGCGCGGTGATGGCCATGAGAACAACGCGGTGGCGGCCACCAGATCTGATTGTTGGTGTTAGGTCAGGGGCGTGACCCCTTTGCCGGTGGTGGCTTGGGCGAGGCGGACGCTGTCGCCGACGGTGGCGCATAGGTGGGCGTGGTGTAGGAGCCGGTCGACGGTGGCGCCGGCGAGGGTTTTGGGCATGATCTCGTCGAAGCCTGAGGGGTGAAGGTTGGAGCTCCCTTTCCGCACATCGGGCGAGGGATGTCGCGCATGTCACGAGCGTGACGTTCGGGCGAGGGTGAAGACGGTTGGCGATATCGCGAGCAGCTCGAGGATCTGTAGCTGAAGGGGGTCGAGTTCG
>JBPCMH010000046.1:0-7303 GCA_051002495.1 Acidimicrobiales bacterium | reverse complement strand
GGTCAGCCGCGCCGGCCGCCGCGGCCGCAGCGACCGCGAGTGACACCGACGATCCGAACCCGCGACCCACGAGGATGTCTGAGTGCACGGTGGTGTGCACACGGTCGTGGCCGAGCACCTCGCGCACCACTCGTGCCGCGAGGTGATCGGGGCCGGCTGACAACTCGGAGCCTTCGCCCGAACTCGTTACCTCGAGCGTGTCGGCGGCCTCGACGACCACCTCGA
The DNA here is from genome assembly GCA_051002495.1 of Acidimicrobiales bacterium. GTDB lineage: Bacteria > Actinomycetota > Acidimicrobiia > Acidimicrobiales > CADCTF01 > JBPCMH01. Next base: position 7,078 of record JBPCMH010000046.1, on the reverse strand, counting down.
CGTAGAGACCAAGCGCGAGCGCCAGCGTGTCGAAGCCCGGGCCCAGGTTCGCCGACGACGCCGGCACGCGTGCACGCATGCATCAGACAGTAGAGGGGCGACCCGCAACCGCAACGCGATCGACACCGAACCGGGTGTAACGCGGGCCGTAGCCCCACGGTCTTACTTGGTGACGGAAGAACCACGACCCTTCCGTCAGGAGGCAATGCCATGTACGACTTCGCAATCATCATGCTGCTCGGTCTGGCCCTGTTCAAGGTGGTCGACCTGGTTGAGGACTTTGTGCCTCAGCTGACCCGGTTCCACCTGCTGACCACCCTCGCCCTCGCCGTCGCTGGCGCGGTTGCGATCGACTACTCGGTGTTCGCGCAATACGGCATCGAGCTTCGGTCGGCCGACATGGGCACCTGGCTCACCGGCCTTATCGTGGCCGGCACCACCACGGCCTGGCGAGCAGCTTTCCATTGGTTCGGCGTATCCGAGGGTGAAGAGCCCGAAGCTCGCCACCAACTTCGCTCAGCCGCCTGAGCCAACCCACACAGCAGTCCCCAGCCGCAGGCGGGGCGTTCCCTTCGGGGGCGCCCCGTTTGCGCGTCCGGCCTCGGCCCACGCCTAGCCAGCCGATCAGCCAGCCAGGCGATCAGCCAGCGGGCTGACCGCCTAGGTGGACACCCAGAGTTGCACGCCCTTGGCCTTGATCCGTTCCAGCACGTCGAGGACGCGGCTCGCGCTCTCCGGCTGTTCGACCAGTTCGGCCAACGGCGGAACTGCACGGAGATCGACCTCAGGTTCCACGGTGGGCATATCGGTCCGCAGCTCGGTCTGTTGCTCGGTGAACTCGTTCAGGGCGTGACCCAGCAAACCCAACCGGGCCAGCCGAAGCTGGCGGAGGGCTGCGGCCAGCGCGTTGACGGCAACCGGGTCGACACCTTCGCCCACGAGGTCCTCCCAGTGTTGGCGAACGATGGTCTCGGCCTCGATCGCCGCGTCGAGTTCGCGATGGCTGCGGCGCCAATGCTCGAATCGGATGCGGGTGGCGGCGAGGTCGCCCATGGTCGTGACCCCCACTCTTTCGAGCGCGGTCGTCCAGGCATCGAGGCGAGCGCAGCGGGCCGCACGCGCGGCGGCAACACTCTTCCAGCCCGCCACGACAGCGCCGACGGGACCGCCAGCCGCGGCGAGCATCGCCGTCACGACGGGTGCGGAGATTGGGTTGACGCCGCGCATCACCGCGACCGTCGTCAGCCCAATGATCGCCACGCCTGCTGCGTTGCCGGTGGCGAGCAGACGATGGCACCCATCCATGCTTCGCCTGACCGACTTGTCGGCGTCAGCCGCGGCCTCCCGCGCCTCGAGGACGGCACCCTCAGTACTGGGGTCGAACGACGGGCGGGAGCCGAGCACGTCTCGGCGCGAGGCGATAACCGTCCGGGCTCGGACAAGGTCAGACGATCGACGCCGCAACTCGACCTCGCTGATCCCGAACATCCCAGGCGGCAGCAGCCCCTCGAGACGCTTCACATCATCGAGCAACTCGCTCCGAGGTCGGAGCCGGGCGCCGGGCCCAACGGCTGGTTCGTCGTGGAAACCTCCGTGGGCAAGCACGGCGGAAGCATACGAAGGGGTCCGGTTCATCCGGTGGATCCCCGCCGCATCAGCCTGTTATTGACCTGCGTCCTGGCCCGCCTGCGGCATGAGCAGGTCGAGCTCCTCCACGCTCATCATCACCTCGCGGGCCTTCGATCCCGTCGAAGGACCGACTACCCCCCGCTCCTCGAGCAGATCCATGATCCGCCCGGCGCGGGCAAAGCCCACCTTCAACTTTCGCTGCAGCATCGAGGTCGACCCCAACTGCGATCTCACGACCAGCTCCATCGCCTGGAGGAGGAGCACCTCGTCGTCATCGTCGCCGCCGGTGAAGCCGGGGATGGCGACGGCCGTCTCACCCTCGACGCCCTGCACGTAGTCGGGCTGGCCCTGACGCTTCCAGTGCCCGACGATCTTCCTGACCTCTTCCTCGGTGACCCACGGGCCCTGCACCCGCCTCGGTGTCGTCGAGGACGCGGTGAGCAGGAGCATGTCGCCCTGACCAACGAGACGCTCGGCGCCGGGCTGATCAAGGATCACCTTCGAGTCGGTCATCGACGACACGGCGAAGGCCATACGGCTCGGCACGTTGGCCTTGATCACACCGGTGATGACATCGACCGATGGGCGCTGGGTCGCAATCACGAGGTGAATACCGAAGGCCCGACCCATCTGTGCGATGCGGCAGATCGACTCTTCGACGTCGCGGGCGCTCACCATCATCAGGTCGTTGAGTTCGTCGACCACGCACAACACGAACGGCAGCCGCTGGTAGACCAGATCGCTTCCCGGCTCCGGAACGAGGTCGCCGCGATCGAACGCTGCGTTGTACCCCGTGATGTCGCGCACGCCGACTTCGCCGAGGAGGTCTGATCGGCGCTCCATCTCCCTGACTGCCCATTGCAGCGCGTTGGCGGCCTTCTTGGGGTTGACCACGACCTGGGTGAGGAGATGCGGCAAGCCGTTGTACTGACCGAGCTCGACTCGCTTGGGGTCGATGAGGATCATGCGCACTTGGTCGGGCGTGGCGCGGACGAGCACCGAGGTGATGATGGAGTTGATGCAGCTTGACTTGCCGGCTCCGGTGGCACCGGCGATGAGCAGGTGCGGCATCGACGCCAAGTTCTCCATCACCGAACGGCCCGCTATATCGCGGCCGAGTCCGACTTCGAGAGGGTGGGTCGCCTTGATCGCGTCTTCAGAAGTCAGCACGTCGCCAAGGAGCACCAATTGGCGCTCGCGGTTCGGCACTTCGACCCCAATCGCTGAGCGACCCGGGATCGGCGCGAGGATCCGGACGTCTTCGGCGGCCATCGCATAGGCGATGTCCTTGTTGAGGGCGGTGACCTTGGCCACCTTCACGCCAGGGCCGAGCTCAAGCTCGTAGCGCGTGACGGTCGGGCCAACGGTCATGTGGACGAGCCGAGTCTCGACTCCATGCGAGGCCAGCGCCTCCTCCAGCGCGCGTCCGCGCTCCTCGACCAGCCGTCGATCGATCTCGATGGTCGCGCCGCGGTGCAACAGCTGCATCGGCGGTAGGCGCCAGACGCTGGGCACCGCCGCGGGACCAAGATCGATCGTCAACTGCTCGGCGTCAGGCAGCGGTTCCTGGGGCAACTGGATGGTCGGCGGCTTGGGCTTTGCAGGTTTTGCCTCCGGCTGGGTCGCCGGCTTGTTTGCCTCGTCGTTGTCGGAGGCCGAAGCCTCTGGTGCGGTGGACGGGTGGCGATCGGCCGCTTGGTCGAGTTCGCTCGTGCGACCGACGGTCACCAACCACTGCCAGCCGACGCGGAGCCCGGCCGCGGCCCATCGCCCGCCGTCGGTGACGTGCTGACCGGCGACCCGGACCGGGGTGCGGGTAAGGATGAGGACCGCGAGCAACAACAACGTGACCAGGATCAGCGACGCGCCCCACACCGCGACGAGCTGGCGGAGCGGTTCGGCGACGGCGAGCCCAAGCAGCCCACCCGCTGCGGTGAGGTCGTCAATGGCGCTCCCCCAACGGGGCGCGCCCGCGGTGAGGTGCAGCAGCCCGCAGCCCGAGACCACGAAGAACGCGGCCCCTATGCCGATGCGACCGGGTTCAGTTCTGGACCGCCCGCGGACCAGCACCCACCCGAGACCGCACAAGATGACTGGAACCGCGATCCGACCCCAGCCGAGGAACGCGCCGGTCCCCGATCGAACAACGCGCCCGAGCGGTCCGGTGAGATCGGCGTAGATGCCGAGCGCGGTCAGTACACCAAGGACGATCAGCAGCAACCCCCACACATCGTCGGCTTGCCGGCCAAGGTGGGTCGCCAGCGCGGTCCGGGCCCGCGCTCCCATGGAGGGCTTCGGCGCAGTCCGGCGCGCCGGAGCCTTCTTCTTGGCGGGCTTGCGGCCCGATGAGCGCGAACGGGTGGCTATCACAACGTCAACAACGGTATCACCAGCCACACCAGAAACAGCCGATGCATTCGGTCCGGCCCATGGGGCAAATCAGGGCAACATGGGTCATATGGCCCAACCAACCAGAGAACGGAACGCATCAGCAAGGATCGCACTGGCCGTCGGCATCGCCGCGTTGCTGGTGGCCGCACTCGTGACGGTGGTGGTCTATGGCGGCCGTGATCGCGCCATCTCCCCGTTCGCCCGAGGCACCGATAGCGCGACCATCGATGGAACCGGTAGCGACGGACCTGACGCGGGCGGCTTCAACGCCGAGGCCCGCAACACCGTGAGCGGCAATGCCCGGTCGGTCGTGTTCGAGGGCCGGATCTTGGAGCTGGCCACCGCCACCGTCGAGGGCGTCGAAGCGGTCACCCTGACTGGTCAGGTCACCGGGCCCGACGGCGCCAACTACGGCCGGGCCACCGTGTCGGCCACGGGGCGCGTGACCCCCTCAGGAACGAGCATGACCATGGCTGCCTCAGGACTGCGGTTCCGACCTGGCCAGGCAGCGTCAACGATCGACGAGCGTGATCTTGCCGTGTCGGTCAATGAGGCGATGACGATCGACGGCACCACGATGCGAGTGCAACGCCAAGACGAAGACGGAACCTCAGCACCCCCGGTCACCGCCCGTGGACCACTCACCGTCGCCCAGCCGGGCTCGACCGTCGACGCGACGCTGGCCGGCGCGCAGTTGCGCTGGATCGACCCTCCCGCCACGCTCCGACTGGCAAATCCAACCGCAGGTCGGGCCACGCTGTCCTGGGCGGGCGGCGGCACGATCGAGACCATCGATGGTCCCGTCTCGGCCGGCTTCCTCGGCGTCAAAGCCGACCAACTCCAAGGGACGCTCACCGCCGAAGCAGATCGTTATGTAGTCGAAGGCTCCGCTCGGCTGCGCCAGGTGTATGCCGACGGCCAACCCAAGCTGCGAACGGCTGGCGCGGTCACCGTCAAGAGTTCCCGCCCATCCGAGGGCGGCAGCCAAGCCTGGTTCACGTGGGCGCCGGTCAACCGCGGTCAGCACGACATGACCATCACGCGGATCTCGCCGACGTCACCCGCAGCTAGCTGGGTCAACCTCGCCCTCGATCGACTGCCGACCATGTGTGGGGGTGAGCCCTGCCCTGAGGTTGGTGGCGACACCGCCGGGTTGGGCAAAAGCGGTTCAGGCGGAGGATTTTTCGGCATCGGGAGTCGTTCGGCTCGGCCGATCAACGCGGTGATCCTGCCGGGAACCGGCGATGAGAACGACATCAGCGTGACGATCCCGAGCGGCACTCCTGCTGGCGAGCACCTGATCATGCTCTTGGTTGAAGGCAACTTCGAACCCGTCACCGCAGAGGTGCGAATCACGGTTCGTTAGCCCGGCCCGATTCGTGATCCACCACAACGGACCGAGCGACAATCAGGTCGTCCAGTGGGACCCCGACCGGCCCGAGCAGGTCACCGCCTTCTCGGAGTCGCTCAACACCTCATCAGCGAGTTCCGAGAGTCGGCCCTAAACTCGGCTGGGAAGACCAAGGGTCACCGACCTACTTCACCCATCTCACGGGACGCGACCAGCATGGGACCCCGAACCTGGTTGAGACCAAGGCCCGGATCACCGCATGGGCACGACCCGGTATCCGAAAGCGGCGTCACATGGAAGATCCCAAAGGACCGGCGGCGGGGTGGTACCGCGACCCCTCCGGCGCACCCCGCCAGCGCTACTGGGACGGCGATCGGTGGACGGATCATTTCTTCGATGTGGCGATGCCAAAGGCCGTAGCGCTGGGCAGCGCCGGCGACCTGAAGGACCTTCGCGATGGCGCGCGCCGGGCCAAGATCGCAGTCGTTGTCGGCGTGCCGTTTAATGCAGTGACGCCGGCCCTCCAGGGGCAACAAATCCGAGAAGCGCGTCGAGCGATCGCTGAGGTTCGCGAGCAACTCGACGAACTCCAAGATCAGCCGACGCCCGGCGTCCAAGTGCGCCCGTTCACCCCCAGCCCCGTGAGTTCGGTCGGTCCCGCCCTGTCGCTTCCCAGCCTCGTGATCGGCGTCATCTTCTTGATCTGGTTTCACAAGGCAGTCACGGTTGCGGTGCAGCTACGACGGCCAGCCCGAAGGACGCCGGGCTGGGCCGTCGGCGGCTGGTTCATTCCGATCGGGAACTTCTTTCTTCCGTTCCAGTCGGCGCGTGACATCTTTCGGGCGCGCGAGCCAGGTCAATCGACGGTCAAGCGGTGGTGGGCCGCGTACCTCACGGCACTCCTCATCAACTTTCCCCTTGCCGTCGTCGCTGGGTTCGACGGCCGCGTCGAGGTCGCGGTCGCCGCTGGCGCCTTGTCGCTTGTGGCGTGGCTGTACGCCGCCCTCAAGGCGCACGAATTCATCGACGCCGCCACCAGGAGCCTCGCTTCAGCGTCGTAACCACCGCCCCGGCCCATTCTTTCTTGTCACACCCCCTCTTTAGGGTTGTAGGCATGGCAGATCGGGTTGTGCGCGTGAAGGGTGAGGTCGGGTTGTTGGCCCGTCTTGACGCGCTCAAGTCCGACGCGATCGGGCTGGCCGGGGCGGTTGATCCGGCGTTGTTGACCGGGGCTGAGGCCGAGCAGGTGCTAGCTGGTTTTGGTCAGGTGCGGAATGTGGTGTCGGGCGCGATGGCCGGTTACGCGGCTCGGGTGGCCGAGACCGAGCGGTGGCGTCTCGCTGGTGCCCGCTCGGCTGATGCCCATGTTGGGTCCTTGACCGGCGGTTCGGCCGGGTCGGGTCGCCGGTTGGCTGAGACCGGCCGCCGTTTGGAGGACGCCCCGGAAGCGAAGAAGGCGTTGGCCGAGGGCCGGTTGTCGTTGGATCAGGCCGAACAGGTCGCCGGCGCGGTGGCCGAAACCGTCGCCTCGCCCGATGATCGGGTCGCCGGCGGCGCAGCCGAAGTGGAGCGGCGTCTGTTGGAAGTCGCCGCTGGCGGTGATCTGGCCGGTCTGCGCGATGCGGCGGCCAAGGCCAAGCAGGCGGCCCGGGATGAGGCCCGCACCCGACGGGTCCAGCACGACACCCGCCAGCTCCGGAAACGGTC
>JBPCMH010000045.1:0-9178 GCA_051002495.1 Acidimicrobiales bacterium | reverse complement strand
GCGCAGCGAGACGGCTCGACAGCTTTCGCCCGGCCGTCCGGCTCGACCGGACCGCTGAGCTCAGCACCCGGCCCATGCGAGCGGCCCGCAGAACGCGGAGCGCCCGGACGAAGCGGAGCGCCGGGACGGCGAGGAAGAACAGCTGCCACCAGTTGCGTTTCAGGAACGTCGACGTCGAGGGCGCGACGACGAGGCGCAGCAGGAACTCGCCGACGAAAAGTGCCCACAGCACCCAGCTCGTGACGGAGAAGAGGGTGCCGACGACGCCTTCCGGGTCAGAGATTGTCTCGGCGAGGACAAGCAGCAGGAAGACGACGCCTGCGGCCGTGATGGGTACGTCCAAGCGGTCGGCGATGCGCTCGGCTAGCTCCTCGCGCTCTTCACTGTTGCGCCGTCGGAGCGGTCGACGACCCCGACCGGGACTCACCGGCTGCGTCGCTCCGATGTCTCCCTCGGCTGTCATGCTGCGAGGATCGCATACAGCTTGCACCTTGCCCGAACTCGCCGCGGCCACACACTCTGGATCGAGGGCCTTCGCATGAGATACATTCCGCGTTGTGGTATCAGCCGGGCGGATTCGGGCGGGGACCAAAGGGCGGGGCCACGCCGCGCCGATGACATGCTTGTTGCGTGAACATCATCTCGCGTCATACCGATGCTGGGAACCAGGTCGCCTCAGCTGATATCCGATCGTGCATGCTGCGGGGTCGACGACGGGCCGTCGCTGTGTCGGTGGTACTGGTGTGCGGGCTGTTCCTTCTGGCCGGTCCGGTCCAGCCGGCCGGCGCGTCCTGCGCGGCGCCGCTGGACGTACCGGACGCGATCGTGCAGTCCGACGTGGTCATCGTTGGAACCGTGACCGCGACCCGCAGTCGCGACCGCATCGCCACCGTCAACGTCGAGGAGGTGTGGAAGGGCGACGTCGGGAACGCCTTCCAGGTGGCCGGCGGCCCAGCGAAGGATAACGCAGCGACTTCGGTCGACCGGACCTACGCTGTCGGCACCCGGTACCTGATCTTCGCGATCGAGCCTGGCGCACACTCCAGCCGAGGCACCTTCGGCGCCCGCTACGAGGACGGCAACTGCTCGACGACCCAAACGTGGAGCGAGTCCTTGTCCGCCTTCCGGCCCGCGAGCGCGTCAGTCGTTACAGAGCCGCCCCCGACCTCGGTCTTGACCCGTCCCGGGGCAACATCTCCTGGGGAGAGCCGAACGGCATGGTGGCTGCTCGCGGCGGTCTTCGCCACCGCCACAGTCGCAGGAGCCGCGCTGGTGCGCGCCCGGTTCCAACGCCGCCGCCAACAGACCGACAGTTCCGACGTCGCCTGAACGCGAGATCGGCGAGACATGGACCGCACGCTTTCGCGCCTGGGCCGACCGGCCGATCCTTCTTGGCGTCGACCCGGTCGAGTTCTCGGACCGTCGTGGTCGGTTGCCGGATGAGCCGGGCGAGCCGAACCTGGCGCTCAGGGCGCCTGGTGGATTGAGCGAGAGCCGAGGCGGCGCGGGCCTACGCGTCCCCCGCGGAGTCACGACTATCGTGTCAGCGAGGCGCGAGTCCCCGAAATGTTGGCGGGCGCGTGGCAAAGTTGACGTAATGGGTACAGCCGGAAGGGTCCTGACAAGTGAGTCGGACAGGGTGGGGGACGGGACGCAGAACTCTGCCCCTTTTCGCCCGTCTTCCTGCTTTTAGAGAAACCGGGACAAGGGAGATCTTCTGATGCCTGACATGACACACCCGCATTCCCGGCGCCGCCCCGTCGGCACCATCGGGGCTTTGGCGCTGGCCGTGATCGCAGCGCTCGCGTTCGCAAGTAGCGCCGGCGCGGCCACCTCGCCAGTGGGCTTGGGCACGGCCGCCAGCTTCGCCGTGCTGGGGGGCCAGTCGGTCACCAACACCGGTCCCTCCACCATTGGCGGCGACCTCGGGGTCAGCCCGGGGACCTCGATCACTGGGTTCCCGCCCGGAACGGTGTTCGGCACGACCCACCAGACCGATGCCGCCGCGGCCCAAGCCCAACAGGACTTGACCACGGCCTATATCGACGCGGCAGGTCGGCCGGGCGGAGCCAGCGTGTCGGCTGATCTGGGCGGGCAGACGTTGACGCCCGGGGTGTACAACTCCGGCTCGGCCATGGGCCTGACTGGCACCCTCACCCTCGATGCCCAAGGCGACCCCAATGCCGTGTTCATCTTTCAGATGGGTTCAACGCTGACCACCGCGTCGGCCAGCAGCGTGAAGCTGATCAACGCCGCGTCGAGCTGCAACGTGTTCTGGCAGGTGGGCAGTTCGGCCACCCTCGGGACCAACTCCACCTTCCGTGGCACGGTCATGGCCCTGACCTCGATCGCGGTGCAGACCGGGGCCACCATCGATGGCCGGGCTCTGGCTCGCAACGGATCGGTCACCCTGGACAACAACCCCATCACCGCGTCGATCTGCGCTGCCGCCACCACGACCGGCTCTACGGCCACCACCGCGCAGGTGGCCAGAACCCCGGTCGGAGGCGTGCAGACCGGCGGCGGGTCGACCTCGGGTGTCCAACACCGGGGCCTTCTGGCCCTCGGCGCTGGCCTCCTGATCGCGGCAGGCTTTGCTGGGGCCGTGCGGCGATCCATGACCCAGTCGGACTGACCCGGACCCCGCCAAGATGACAGATTTGCCGTCGCTGGCCGCCCTGGCGGCGCTGGGCGGACCGGCGGATCGACCGACGCGAAACGGACGCCGTCGGACGATGGCCGTCGTCGCGGTTGTCCTGGCCGCCATGGGCGCGACGGTCGTCGTGGTGGCCGTGGCCTCGCAAACGCATCTCCCCTGGCCCTCCGCCGTGGGTTCGACCGCGCCCACCACCGCGACGTCGCCGGCCCCCGCCGCGGCGACTCCTCCAACCGCCTCCACGGTGCTCCCACCGTCGGACCCCGTGGCGATCGACATCCCGGCTATCGGCGTGCACTCCAAGGTGCAACACCTCGGCTTGACCCCAGATGGCGCGCTCGAGGTCCCTGCCCCCGGGCCGCGCTACAACCAGGCCGCCTGGTACGAGTACTCGCCAACCCCCGGGTCGCTCGGCCCAGCCATCATTACCGGACACGTCGATTCGATCAAAGACGGCCCCTCAGTGTTCTTCCGGCTCGGTGACCTCAAACCCGGAGACCGCATCATGGTCACGCGAGCCGACGGGCTGGTCGCAACCTTCGAAGTGGACGGGCTTCGCGTCTTCCCCAAAGACCAGTTCCCAACTCAACTCGTCTACGGCAACACCACCTACCCAGCCCTACGGCTACTGACGTGTGGCGGACCTTTCGACCGAGAGACCGGCCACTACCCCGACAACATCATCGTCTTCGCCTCCCTCATCAGCCCCCCGCAGGCCTGACCACCACTAGACGGGCCCTGCCCGTTCCGAGGAACCGCAACCGCCTGCCAACAGCGTCGCCAGACCCAACACGACGCCGACGAGCGTGAATCGACGGCCTCAACGCTGGATGGTGACCGTGGCCGAGTCACCGTCGACGGTCACCTGGGCCCCATCGGTGATGAGGGTGGTGGCGCTGGTCGTGCCCAGGACACACGGGATGCCGTACTCCCTGGCTGCGATCGCCGCGTGGGAGCCGGCGTCGCCTGAGTCAGTCACGACCGCGGCGGCCAGACCGAACAGTGGGGTCCACGGTGGTGAGGTCATGACGCACACCAGCACGTCGCCCGGTTCGAAGTCATGCGCGGCGTCGAGGTCGGTGATGACCCGCGCCCGCCCGGTGGCCACGCCTCGGGATCCGGAGATGCCATGCAAGAGCGTTGCGGTGTCCTCCACGCGTGGCGGCGCCACCGGGCCTGGTCGTCCATCTGCCGGTTCGGGGACGGGCCCGCCGACGTAGGTGGGCGGTACCAGCCGCGTCCAGCGGTCGTGGTCGCTGCGGCGTGCTGCAATCAACCCACGGCGGTCGAGCCCGGCCTCCGGCGCGTCGACCACCTCAGGGGTCAGGAATAGCACGTCGTCTGCGACATCGATGAGACCGGCGTCAGCAAGTGCCGCGCCGCGTCGCAGCACCGCACCCCGCAGCGACCCGACGGAGATGAGCTGCCACTTGGCCCGGTCTTCCCGCACCGCCACATACGGCTGACACTGCTCCAGCCGCCGGCGGAACTGGCCAAGCGCCTTCTCGTCGTCGGCCAGCGCATCTTCCACCTTGGCCACCAGCGCTTCTCGCCGCGTGGCGCCGGCCGCGACAGCGTCGTCGGGGTCGGGGGCGCCGGGGCGGGCGACCGAAGCCAACTGATTCCAGAAGGCCGGACCCATCTCAGACCACCTGGGCATCCCGACGTCCCACCCTTCGGCCCGACGGCCGAACTCGGCCAGCAGGTCGTGGAGCGCGGCGAAGAACTCAGGTTCATCGCCTGCGGCTCGAAGACCAGCCATGGCTTCCTGAGATGATCAATCGGCGTCGGCCGGGCGACCGAGCTGTAGGCCGCCCGCGCCGATTTGGTACCCAGGCGCGGTGTCCATCGGGTCGGCCACGTCGTCGAACTCGGTGCGCAGCGCCCGGCTCATGATGGCGTGCATCTCGTACATGGCGGTGATGTAGGTGAGCTCCAGGATCTCCACGTCGGAGAGATGTTCCTGAAGCGCCGCGAACACGCCGTCGGGCACCCGGCCGTCGCCGCCCACCAGGGCGTCGGTGTAAGCCAGCACTGCCCGCTCGGCGGCGTCGAAGCAGTCGGCGACCTCACAGGAGGGGATGGCAGTCACCTGTTCATCGGTGAAGCCAACGTCGCGCATCGATTTGCAGTGCTGGGAGAACACAAAGGCTGAACTGCGAAGCCAACCGGTACGGGTCTGGCCGAGCTCGCGCAGCTGTGGCGAGAGGGCGCGGGAAGGGTTGCGGTAGAGGGCGAACCCGGCCAGGCAGTAATCCATGATCTCGGGGACGAGCGCGAACGTGGTCCACCAATCACCCGGTGTGCCGTCGGCCGTTCCCGGTTCTGCGACCGGGTCGCGGTCGCCGAAGACGAGGTCGTAGGCGAAGCGAACACCCTTGGCCGTCACCTCGTCCCGAGGAACTTGGCGCAGCCGGGTCATGCCGTGACCTCGCCGACGCCCGACGCGGTCGCCGGTGCATGGGAGACGTCGTCCGGGCCGAACGCACGGGTCCACGCCGCGAACTCCAGCAGGATCCCGTCCGGGTCGCGGAAGTAGACGCTGCGCACGAACACGCCCGGGTCGTCGGCGGACCGAGCCAGGCCCCACTCGGAGTCGTCGTGGTTCCACACGTCGGTCACCTCGAGCCCGGCTTCGATCAGGCGATCTCGGAAACCGTCGATCTCGTCGGGGTTGACTGCGAACGCGAGATGGTTCATTGACGCCGCCGCCGTGAGCAGCGATGCCCGGTCGGGAAGGCCGGCCGGCACCGACACCCCCTCGACGGGGTCGGGCGCGTTCGGGAACCAGAAGAACGCCACGGTCGCGCCCCCACCGCAGTCGAAGAAAAAGTGCTGGCCGCTGTCCATCGGCAACTCGATGGTCTTGATCAACGGCATCCCGAGCAGGCCGGTGTAGAACTCCACGGTGCGGGCCATGTCCCGACAAACCAGTGCCACATGGTTGACCCCGCTCGTGCGGATAGCGCCTTGTTCGCTCATGGTTCCCCCTCGCGTCGAAAGTGCGATCGAACCGTAGTGCCGCTGCGTGCTGCTTGGCCGGGTGCTGGCTTAGTCGTCGGAGGCGTCGCCGCCGCGGCCCTGCTTCCAGTAGCCCCGAACCGTGGCCGACCGTCGGGCCAGCGACCGCTCCTTGAAGAGGTGGTTGCGGATCTGCTGGACGGCGGCGGCTTCTCCGGCAACCCACACCCTCGTGCCATCGTCGATGGTCTCGGCCCGAACCGCTTCCACCATGTGGCTACCCACCGGCTCATCGGAGCCGCGCTCGTGCCAGGTCACGGTTGCTCGCGGGTGGGTGGCGAGGGCCACTTCCGCTTCACGGTGGGAGATCTCGATGTGGGCAACCACGTCGATCTGGGCTGGGATCGACTCGAGGAGTTGATCGATGGCCGGAATCGCCGTCTCGTCACCGACCAAGAGGTAGCGCTTCGCGTCGAGGTCGATGTTGTAGCCCCGACCCGGTCCCGAGACCGCGGCTGGTGTTCCCGCGGTTGCCGCGTTGGCCCAAGCTGACGCGGGGCCGTCGCCGTGGATAACGGCGTCGATGATGAGCTCGTTGGCCTCTGCATCGAAGCGGCGCGGCGTGAACGTGCGGATGATCGGTCGGCTGCCGTCGTCGAGCAAGAACTCGTTGCCGTTCCAAGTCGGGATGACCAGGTCGCCCTCCGACGGCAGGAGCAGCCGCACGCTGGCAGCCGGCTCGTCGATCTCCATGCCCGAGAGCGCGGGCCCGGCCAGGGTGAGCCGTATGAGGCGCGGCGACCGCCGCTCGACCCGAACGACTTCGACCACCCGGAAAGGTGGCGGCTCTCGCCGAAGGCGGGCCAGGCGTGCCTTGGTGTCGTCGTCGGTCACCGACCCAGCGTGGCACGGCGCCGGGTGTGATCGGATCAAGACAGGGTCACGGCAGGATTAGGTGCACGTCACCGAACTCGTGCCAGAGGTAGCGCTCGACCAGCGATGCCTCATACGACGCCTCCAGCAGATCGCGCCCAGCGATGGCCTCGAGCATCATCAGATGTGACGCCTCGGGCTCGTGCCACCCGGTCAGCAACCCGTCCACGACGTGCACGCCGCGCTCTGGCGAGATGATGAGATCGGTCCACCCATCGACGGGTCGGAGCTCACCGTTTCGGGTCGAGGCCCGACTCCAACGCCCGCACCACGGTGGTCCCGATGGCGATCACCCGTCCGCCGGCGATGCCAACGACGTTGGGGAGTCCGGCCGTGGCTTCTTGAAGAGCCGTGGCGTCGCGTCCGTCGGTGATGACGGTCCAGCCGTTGGTGGCGAGGTCGGTGATCAATGCGCGGCCCAGGCCGCGGGAACCCCCGGTGATGATGGCCGTCTTGAAGTGCCGCTTCCATCGCGATGTGCTGCGCCGAATCGCCTTCGTGCGGGCTGCCCAACGCGTCGGGCTGACCCTCGACGAGATCAGGGCGGCTTTGGCATCCCTTCCGGAGCAGCGGACGCCGACTGCTCGCGACTGGACCCGGTTGTCTCGTTCGTGGAGGCCGCTCCTTGACACCCGCATCGAGGAGTTGACCCGCCTGAGGGACAAGCTCGACTCTTGCATCGGTTGCGGTTGCCTCTCGCTCAAGACGTGTGCCCTCTCGAACCCCGACGACATCGTCGCCGAGGGCGGGCCGGGGGCTCGCTGGCTCATGGTCGAGACCTGATACCCGCCGGGGTCGGGTCGGGCGGGCGCTTGCCACAATTTTCTCGTCGGGTCGGGTCTCTTTGTTGTCACACCCTCTTCGTAGGCTTTCGGTATGGCAGTCGGGTCGGCGTTGACGCCGGAAGAGACGAAGGCAAGCGTGAAGGGTGACGACGGGCTGCTGGCCGCGCTGGGTGGCCTCGCCGATCACGCCGCTGAGGTGCTCCGCCGGGTCGATCCGTCGGTGTTGACCGGTTGGGAAGCCGAGCGGTTGCTGGCAACGGTGAGTCGCGTGCGCAACATCGCTGCCGGCGTGATGCCGGGGTTGGCCGCGAGGGTGGAAGAGACGGGTCGGTGGCGGCAGGCCGAGGCCCGTTCGTCCGGTGCACATCTGGGTCAGCTAACGGGCGGGTCGCCAGGGTCGGGCCAGCGCTTGGCGTCGGCGGGAAAGAAGTTGGAGTCCGCGCCGCAAACTAAGGAGGCATTGGCTGCCGGTCGGTTGTCGATCGACCAAGCCGAGTTGGTCGCGGGCGCGGTGGCCGAGACGGCCAGTTCGCCTCGACCGGAGATCGCGGGGCGGGCCGATGAGGTTGAGCGGCGACTGTTGGAGGTCGCCGAGCGGGGTGAGCTTGGCCTGCTGCGCGATGAGGCCGCCCGGGCCACCCAAGCGGCGCGGGACGAGGCTCGGCAGCGGCGCGTGCAGCACGACAACCGTCACCTGCGCAGGCGGACGTTCGACGATGGCTCGGTCGGCGGGCAGTTCAAGCTTCCGGCCGGGGTCGGTGCCGAGGTGTGGGCCCATCTCGACCGTTTGACTGATCACAGGTTCGAAGAGCAACGCCGGGCCGGTGTCCGAGAGCCGCGGGACCGCTACGCCGCCGATGCCCTGTGCATGGGCCTGGGGGTCACACCGCCCACGCACCCAGATCAGCCCAGCGACGGCGAGCCGGTGTCGACCGCTCGGGCTGGCGTGGTGAGCGAGCCGAAGGTGAACCTGCACAAGGAGCTGGTCGTGCTGGTCGACGCCGAGACCCTCCGCCAGGGTGAGGTCGTTCCGGGAGGCACGTGCGAGATCCCTGGGGTGGGGCCGGTCCCCGTCGGGACAGCTCGCGAGTTGCTTGGCGAGGCTGGCGTGAGCTTGGTTGTCAAGAACGGTGTCGACATCGCCAACGTCACGCTCGGCGGGCGGCGGCTGTCGAAGTCGATGCGTCTCGCCATGCTCGCGGCCAACGGCTGGTCGTGTGCCGACTGCGGCACGTCGTTCCGGCTTCAGGGCGATCACGACACCCCCTTCGCCGTGAGCCAATGGACGAAGCTCGACGAGCTCAGGCCGCGATGTCCCGTCTGCCACGGGTACAAGACCAAACGAGAGGCCCCGCAGACCACCGCAGCCGGCAGGGCCCGCAAGGTCGCGGCCCGCGACGAGGCGGCGCGCGACCCTTGACCAGCGCCGCCCTTCCTCGCGGCATTTGGTCTGACAACCTATTTGCGCGCCCAAACGGCAGCTTGCGATGAGGGAGAAGAAGACGGCATCGACGACCTGTTTCGATCCCGGATGCGGGGAGACCATCGAGCAGATCGCCGAGCGAGAGCGCGACTGGGTCGTGCGCCGGACCGTGCCTTAGTCCCCGGTCCCCGGTCCCCGGTCCGCCGAGTCGTCAGGCGAGTTGGCGGGCGACGTCGGCGAGCGGTTCGAGCACGGCCGGGGAATGTGGTGGTCCGAGGGTGAAGATCACGAGATCGACGCCGGCGTCGGCGTGATCGGCCAGTTGGTCGCCCCCCTCCGACACGCCGACGGCGGTGGCGGCACGGTGCTGGCTCGAGCAGGTGATGGGGGCCGGGTCAAGGCCGATGTCGGCACAGTGCT
>JBPCMH010000044.1:0-6667 GCA_051002495.1 Acidimicrobiales bacterium | reverse complement strand
GACTCAGGAGGCTCCACGTCGGCCGGATCGATGTCGCGGTGCTGGCCGACCGACGCTCGATGTCAGCTCTTGAGGTCGTGCGGGATCGTGTTGGGGTGCGGTCTGTTGCCGCGGCTGAGGGCAGCGGCGTCTCCGGAGCCTCGATCCTGGCCGAGGGAGCCCGCATCGAGGTCGGGCCATTGCGCCTCGTGGTCGCCAAGCTCGACCCACGCCTCGAGTTGAGCCCGGCGGGCCAGGACACCGCGACTGGGCGGTAGGTTCGGCGACGTGCGCCTGGCTCTCGGCCCTCACCAGTTCGACGTCACGACCAGGGCTCTGGTGATGGGCATCCTGAACCGCACGACCGACTCCTTCTTTGACAAGGGCGCCTTCTTCCAGATGGACGACTTCCTCAAACTGGCCGAGTCGCACGTAGAGAGCGGCGCCGACGTGTTAGATGTGGGCGGCGTGAAGGCCGGTCCTGGCGACGAGGTCACCGAGGCCGAGGAGCTTGAGCGAGTTGTGCCAGCTATCGGCGTCCTCCGCGACCGATTCCCGGTGCCGTTGTCGGTCGACACGTGGCGGGCCTCGGTGGCGCGGGAGGCCTTTGCTGCCGGGGCGGTCGTCGGTAACGACATCAGTGGCTTCGCCGACCCGAAATATTTGTCGGTAGCGGCCGAGGCCGGTGCCTCCGTCGTCGCCACGCATATCCGGCTTGGTCCGCGCGTGCCCGACCCTGAGCCCTCCTATCCCGAAGGCGTTGTCGCCGCGGTGTCCGACTTCCTGGTCGACCGGGCCCGGCGCGCCGAGGCCGCTGGCATCCCCGCGGATCGAGTCATCATCGATGCCGGACTCGACCTGGGAAAGACCTGGCAGCAGTCGGTTGAGCTCCTGCGGGCCAGCGATCGGATGGCCTCGCTCGGGTATCCACTTTTGTTGTCGGCGTCCAACAAGACCTTTCTCGGCCGGCTCCTCGACCTCGACATCGACCAGCGGGGCGACGCCAACGTGAGCGCCACCGCGCTCGGCGTACTGCGCGGCTGTCGCGTCGTGAGGGTCCACGACGTCCGAGCCGCGCGTCGGGTGTGCGACACCGTCGCTGCCGTGTTGGAGGCGGCGTGACGGCGGCCTACTTGGTCAAGGGCGGAGACCCGTCGCTCGTGGCCGACGCCGGCCGCCGACTGGTCGATCGCTTGGTCGGCGACGACGACCACGGGCTGTTGGTCGAGACCTTCGATGCCGAGGAAGACGGCGCCCTGGCTCGCACCGTCGACGCCTGCCTCACGCCGCCGTTCCTCGCCGAACGCCGGATCGTCGTGACGCGAAGTGCCGGTGCATGGTCAGGCGACGACGCCGGGCGAATCGTCGCCTATCTGGCCGACCCGCTCGACACCACCACGCTGGTTCTCCTCGGCGGCGGCGGAACGCTGTCGCCGAAGCTGTCAAAGGCGGTGAAAGGGGCTGGCGGCGAGGTCATTGACGCGGAGCCGCCCCGCCCAGAACGAGCTCGCACGTCATGGCTGACCACTCAGCTCAAGGACGCGCCGGTCAGTTTCGACGCGGCTGCTGGTCGGATGCTGGGTGAGCATTTGGGCGAGGACCTCGGCCGTCTCCCAGGCATGCTCAACACCCTCGTCGGCGCGTACGGCGATGGGGCGAAGATCTCGCCGGAAGAGTTGGAGCCCTTTCTTGGGGCTGCGGGCGGTGTCGCGCCGTGGGATCTGACCGACGCCGTCGATCGCGGCGATGATGGCGCGGCGTTGGTCGCTTTGCACCGCATGATGGGCGGCGGTGATCGCCATCCGCTGGTGGTCATGGCCACGCTGCATCGCCACTACGCCAACATGGCGCGGCTCGATGGTTCGGGCGTCCGCACCGAACAGGAGGCGGCCCAAGCTCTCGGGCTGAAGGGATCGACGTTCCCGGCCAAGAAGGCGCTGGCGCAGGCGAGGCGGATGGGATCGTCGAAGCTTCGCAACGCGCTGATCCTGTTGGCTGAAGCCGATCTCGACCTTCGCGGCAACAAGGAATGGCCCGGAGAGCTCGTGATGGAGATCTTGGTGGCCCGGCTCTGCCGGCTGGCCAGAGTCCGCTGAGCAGGCCGAATTCGTCAGGACTGGCTGTGGGCAGCCGCGGTAGTGTCACCGCCAATGTCTCCGGCCCGAACCCTGCCAAAGCCCAGCCTGACCGTCGAGCGTTTCACGCTGGATAACGGACTCCGTGTCGTGCTCGGCCCCGATCGATCGGCGCCGACGGTCGGGGTGGTCATCAACTACGACGTCGGTTTCCGATCAGAGCCTGAAGGTCGCACCGGGTTTGCTCATCTGTTTGAGCACCTGATGTTCCAGGGATCGCACTCGCTCGGCAAGGGCGAAGCGGACAAGCTCATCGAGGGCAACGGCGGCGTTGGCAACGGCAGTACTCGCTCCGACTACACCAACTACATCGCGATGTTGCCGTCGAACGCGCTTGAACTCGGCATCTTCCTTGAGGCCGATCGGATGAGGGCTTGTCGGATCACAGCGGAGAACCTCAAAAACCAGATTGACGTGGTGAAAGAGGAGATCAAGGTCAACGTACTCAACCGTCCTTACGGCGGGTTCCCGTGGATCGACCTTCCGCCGATCATGTACCGCACCTTCAACAACGCTCACAACGGGTACGGGAGTTTCGTCGATCTAGAGTCGGCGACCGTCGACGACGCGGCGGATTTCTTCGACAAGTTCTACGCCCCGGGCAACGCGACGCTATGTCTCACCGGTGACTTTGCCGTCGACGAGGTCACCGACCTGGTTCACCAGCACTTCGGCGACATCCCCGCCCGCAGAGTGCAGAAGCGGCCGTCGTTCGCCGAGCCCCGTCCGGCCAAGGAGCGTCGAAAGGCTCAGACCGATCCCATGGCCCCGATGCCGGCCCTCGCTGCGGGCTACCGGGTGCCCGACCCGATCAAGTCGGTGTCTGAGTATGTGGCGGTCGTCGTCCTGAACGAGTTGCTCACCGATGGGGACGCCAGTCGGTTGTATCAGCGCTTGGTTAAGGATGACCGGCTCGCCAGCCATGTCGGGGGCCAGATCGGCACGTTCGGTGACCCGTTCGATGTTCGCGACCCAACGATGCTGCAGTTGTTGGCGTACCACCCGGGGGGCACCGTCAAGCAGGTGCTGGCGTCGATCGATGATGAGGTCGAGAAGGTGGCTTCCGGCGACGTCGGCGATGCCGAGCTCGACCGGGTGAAGACATCGGTGGTCTCGGGGTGGCTGCGGGAGCTCGACCATGTGCTCAACCGCTCCATGATCATGTGCACGCTCGAACAACAGCGTGGTCACGCTGAGTTCGTCAACGAGCTTCCAGAGCTGATAGCCGCGGTCGACGCGCCGGCCGTGGCCAAGGCGGCCGAAGCGTGGTTGGTGCCCTCCGCCCGAGCCGTGCTCGAGATCGTCCCGGGAGGAACCAAATGAGCCCGACCAAGAAGCCCACGAAGAGCAAGGCGACGAAGAAGGCCACGAAGAAGCCTACGAAGACAACGACGTCCGCGGTTGATGCGGCCGCCCCGCGACCGGTACCCGAGGTGGGGCCACTTCGCGGCATGAAGGTGCCGAAGATCGTCGATCGCATCCTGCCGAACGGGCTCCGCGTGGTGGCGGCTAAGCGCAGCGGGGTTCCACGGGTCGAGGCCAGGATGCTGGTGCCGACCGCCAGGGGTAACGCTGGCGATCAAGCCCAACTCCAGTTGCTGTCCAAGACCATCCTGTCCGGCACTGAAGCCCACACCAGTCGCGAGATCGCCGAAGAGCTCCAAGGGCTTGGCGGCAGTCTCGATGCCGGATCGGCCTCCGAGGAGGTCGTGCTGTTCGGTTCCGCGCTGGCTTCCGACCTTCGCCCGTTCTTGGCCCTTCTGGCTGAAGTCGTCGAGGGCGCGAACTACCCGCAGGGTGAGGTGGAGATCGAACGCGACCGGTTGGTGCAGGAGATCTCCCTGGGCAGAAGCCAGCCGGAGATGGTGGCTCGCGAGGCGTTCCTCGGTCGCCTGTTCGGCAAGCATCCTTATGGCCGGGGCTTGCCCGATCCCGACCGCGTCGCCAAGGTGACCTCGAAGAACCTGCGGAAGGTGCACACCGAGCGGGTCCGCCCCGAAGGTGCGGTGTTGGTGATCGTTGGCGACGTGGCGCCGGCCAAAGCCGCCGATGCGGCGGCGTCCGCATTCGGCAAGTGGGCCGGTGGAGGGGCCGCTCCCGGACTGGCTCAAGGTGTCGTCGCCAAGCCGGGCAAGACGCTCATCGTCAACCGGCCTGGTTCTGTGCAGACCAACATCCGCATCGGCGGTCCCGGTGTCATGCGCGACGCGGCCGACTACCCGGCGCTGGCACTGGCCAACCTGGTCTTCGGCGGCTACTTCATCTCCCGCCTGGTCGACAACATCCGGGAGGAGAAGGGCTACACGTATTCGCCGGGCAGCGGTGTGCAGCAGTGGCGCCGCGGATCCAACGTGATCGTCGTCGCCGACGTAGGTACCGACGTGACGGCGCCGGCGTTGGTTGAGATGCGCTACGAGCTCTCGAGGATGGTGGCCGGCCCCTACACCGATGCCGAGTTGACCTCAGCCAAGCGGTACTTGGCCGGTACCGCATCGATGGGCATCCAGACCCAGAGCGGGCTTGCGGCCAACTTGGCCAACCTGGCTGCGGCCGGGCTGCCTTTCGAGTTCATGCGCGACTATCCGAAGCGGGTGGAGGCCCTCACCGCGGAGGAAGTACGGGCCGCGTCGGAGCGCTACTTCTCGCCCCGGAACCTGCACACTGTTTTGGTCGGTGACGCGGATGCCATCGTTGGTCCGGTCAGCGCTTTCGACGATGTCGAGGTGGTCGACGCTGTCGGGGGGTAGCCCTTTCGACTTGCTCCGATCGCTGGCCATTCAGGAAAGCGATATCGGCCCCGACCTTCGACACGTCGAGGTGTACACCATGGGCGGGTTGTTGAGCTTGCTCTGGCACGGCGAGTCCGGCGCCAACGGCATGGTGATCACGGGTGGGGGAGCGATGGGCAGCCTGCTTGGCCCCGCCGGTGGGCTCTTCCACGACCTTGCGGTTGAGTTGTGGTCCGACCACGGCATCGGCACGATCCGGGTTGGCTATCGGCAGCCGAACAACCTCGAGGAGTGCGTGCTCGATCTGTGCGCCGCGGCTGATCTCGCAGTCCGCGCAGGGAGCGAGCGGTTCATCGCGATGGGTCATTCCTTCGGTGGAGCGGTCGCCGTCGGCGCGGGGATCGCTCTTCCCGAGTACGTGGCCGGGGTCGTGACGTTGGCGACGCAGTCAGCTGGGTGTGAGCAGGCCGAGTTGTTGCACCCCCGTCCGATCCTGCTGTTCCACGGCGACCGAGATGAGCTCCTGCCGGTGATGTGCAGCGAGGTCGTCTCCGAACTCGCGGGTGGGGGGGAGGTCGTGATCCTCCCCGGGACCGGCCACTTGCTGAGCGAGGCTGGCGACGAGATCCGATCCCGTCTCCGCCAATGGATCCCCGCCACCCTCGCCACCCCCGCCCCTTCTGCTTCTGCGTAGGTCTTCCGCGGTTTAACCACCGGAGACCTTCTCAGAACGACAGCCCTTGCTCAGAACGACGGCCGCGCTCAGAACGAGAGGATTGTCGGGACGGCGGCGTCCAAAGTGACGATCTCGGTTGTACCGGTCCAGCGGTTGCGGAGCTCAAGCTCTCCGGCTTCGAGGCCTCGGCCGATGACAACGACCAACGGAACCCCGAGCAGCTCGGCGTCGGCGAACTGCACACCTGGTGAGGCCGGGCGATCGTCGAGCAGCACCTCGAGGCCGGCCTCGGACAGCTCGGAGGCGAGGCGCTCGGCAGCCTCGAGTTGGCCCTGCTTGCCCACCGCGCACACATGCACGTCGTAAGGCGCGACCGCCCGCGGCCAACGCAGGCCCTTTTCGTCAGCGTGTTGTTCGGCGATGGCGGCGACGACGCGCGTGACGCCGATGCCGTAGGAACCCATCGTGACCCGTTCTGGCTTGCCATTCGGACCGAGCACATCGAGATCGAACGCGTCGGCATACTTGCGACCGAGCGCGAACACATGGCCGATCTCGATGCCGCGACCGACATCGAGCGTGCCTTCGCAACGAGGACACGAGTCGCCCGCTCGAACCTCCGCTGCTTCAATCTCGCCGTCGGGCTCAAAGTCGCGCCCGCGAGTGACGCCGGTCGTGTGACGGCCTTTCTCGTTTGCCCCGGTCACCCACGAAGTCCCGGGCGCGATACGCGGGTCGACGAGGTATCTCGCACCCGACCCGGCTAGCCCCTGCGGACCCATGTAGCCGCGAACCAATGTGGGGTGGGCCGCGAAGTCCTCCGCGGTGAACGGTTCGACGATCGCCGGCTCGACCTGGGCGGCCAATCGCCGTTCGTCGACTTCGCGATCACCGGGGATGCCGACGATGAGGACCTCCCGGTCGCCGGACGGGTGTCGGAGCCAGACCACCACGTTCTTCAGAGTGTCCGCGGCCGAGATGCCATGGCCCTTCTCATTGAAGAACGCCACCAGCGACTCGATGGTCGGCGTGGCGGGCGTCTCGTGCACGTCGAGCGCGGGCGCGTCGTCATGGGTTGCGGAGGGGGCGCGTACCTCGACCGCATCCACGTTTGCCGCGTAGTCCCATGATGAGCAAGAAACGAACGT
>JBPCMH010000043.1:0-6172 GCA_051002495.1 Acidimicrobiales bacterium | reverse complement strand
GGGCTGCTTCGACGATCTGGGCCGCTGGCGTGATCGTGCCCAGAACATTCGACATCGCCGTGAACGCCACCAACTTGGCTCCGTCGATGAACTGGTCAAGATCGGTGAGGTCGAGAAGACCGTCGTCGGTGACCGGGATCCAGCGAAGTTCGATGCCGAGGCGTTCCTTGAGCATGAGCCACGGAACGATGTTGGCGTGATGCTCCATCTCGGTCAGGACGACGACATCTCCAGCCGACAGGTTCGCGACTCCCCAAGTGTTGGCCACCAGGTTCATCGCCTCGGTCACGTTCTTGGTGAAGAGGACACCTCGCTCGCTCGGCGCGCCAATAAACCGGGCCACCTTGCGGCGAGCGTTTTCGAAGGCGGCCGTGGCCTCCTCGGCGATGGTGTAGACGCCGCGATGGACGTTGGCGTGGGTGGTCTCGTAGTAGTGCTGCATGGCCTCGAGGACGGCAATCGGCTTCTGGGCCGAAGAGGCGGAGTCGAGGTAGACGAGCCGGGTGCCGTTCACCTCCCGATCGAGGATGGGAAAGTCCTTCTTGATGCGTTCGACGTCGAGGCTCATTTCCAGCCCTCGTACCCTTCGGCTTCGAGTCGCACCGCTAGCTCGGGGCCGCCGCTGTCGACGACCCGTCCGTCGATGAGGATGTGCACGACGTCTGGCTTCAGATAGTCGAGGAGCCGTTGGTAGTGGGTGATGAGAAGCACGCCGAAGTCGGGTTTGGCATCTCTGACCATCTGCACGCCGCTCGCCACGACGCGCAGGGCGTCGATGTCGAGTCCGGAGTCGGTCTCGTCGAGGATGGCGATCTCGGGCTCCAGCACCGCCATCTGCAGGATCTCGTTGCGCTTCTTCTCGCCGCCTGAGAAACCCTCGTTGAGGTAGCGGTCGCCGAAGGACGGGTCCATGTCGAGCTTGCGCATCCAATCCATGATGTAAAGCCGGGTCTCCAACACGGACATGTCGTCGATGCCCTTGCGAGCACCGAGCGCCTGGCGCAGGAACTGCACCACGGGAACCCCCGCGATCTCCTCGGGGTACTGGAAGGCCAGGAACATGCCGGCCTTGGCTCTGACGTCGGTCGGCCAGTCGGTGACATCGTCGCCCTTGAAGAGAATCGACCCGGCCGTCACGTCGTACTCGGGGTTGCCGAGCAGGGCGTTGGCCAGGGTTGACTTCCCGGATCCGTTGGGTCCCATGAGGGCATGGATCTCGCCGCCTGACACCGTGAGGTCGACCCCTTTGAGGATCTCCTGGCCGTCGACGGCCACGTGAAGGTCGCGGATCTCGAACAGTGGGGCGGTCACGCCTGCAGTGTATTAGCACTATCCCGGTAGGGGAATTTCGACGCCGACTGGCTCGGTGGCGTCAGTAGGCTCGCTCGCAATGGCAGAAATCGACACCGAATCGGGTCAGAGCCTGCCCCTTGGCTTGCTTGGGGACGAGATCACGCTGGTCGAGGGGGCATCGTTCTGCATCTCGGATCGATCCGGCGACATCAGCACGACCCGCTCCCATGGGTTGTTCTTTCGCGACGCCCGCCTGCTGTCGATCTTTGCGATCAGGATCAATGGGGCATCACCCGAGTCGCTCGCCGCGACGGCTGCTGACCCGTTCAGCGCGGTGTTCGTCGGCCGCGGACCGGCCAAGCCGGGATCGGTCGACAGCACGCTCATGGTTGATCGTCGGCGGTATGTGGGCCGGGGGATGCGGGAGGACATCTCGATCCACAACTTCGGCGAGGAGGCGGCGTACTGCTCGCTGACTATCGAGGTCGATGCTGACTTCGCCCCCCGGTCAGCAGTCAAGGAAGGCCGCGCCGCCGAAAGCGCCGAACCGGTGGGCGAGCCGGAAACCGGCGATGGCCACATCGTGCTTCGTACCCGTCAGGGCAGCGGCCGGCTCGGTGTGCGGGTGTCGTTCTCCGAGCCCATGCAACTCGACGGTCGGCTGGCGACCACCGAGATGATCATCCCTCCCAGGGGACAGTGGTCGGTGTGCGTCCAGGTCACTGCGTTGTTTGGCGAAGAAGAGATCACGCCGAGGTATCTGTGCGGCGAACCGGTCGACCGGGCCGCGCCCGCCGAGCGTCTTGCTCGTTGGCGGCGCGATGTTCCGCTCATCGAGACGGACTGGGCGCCGCTGCGACGCGCCGTCGGTCGCAGCCTCGACGATCTGGGCACGCTTCGCGTCTTTGACCCAGACTTCCCTGAGCGAACGGTGATCGCGGCGGGGGCTCCGTGGTACATGACATTGTTCGGACGCGACGCGTTGTTGACGGCCTGGATGGGCTTGATCGTCGATCCCGACCTGGCCCTCGGTGTTCTCCACACCCTCGCCCGGTTCCAGGGCACGAAAGTCGATCCTCGAAACGACGAAGAGCCGGGACGCATCCTCGACGAACTCCAGTTCGCCGACGCGCCGTCGATGTCGCTCGGCGGCGGGCGGGTGTACTACGGCACGGCCGATGCGACGCCGCTGTTCGTCATGCTCCTCGGTGAGCTTCGCCGGTGGGGACTGGCCGCCGAAGCGGTCGAAAAGCTTTGGCCTCACGCCGATCGGGCGATCGAGTGGATCGAGCAGTACGGCGACAGCGACGGCGATGGCTATGTCGAATACCGACGATCCTCTGATCGGGGCCGGGCCAACCAGGGCTGGAAGGACTCGGCCGATGCCATCCGGTTTGCCAACGGTTCGCTCGGTCGGGCACCGCTCGCGCTGTGCGAGGTGCAGGGCTATGTCTACGGCGCCTACCTGGCCAGGGCCCACTACGCCGATCAACAAGGCGACGCCGCCACCGCCGACCGGTACCAGCGCAAGGCCGCCGACCTGAAGGCCGCCTTCAACCGCGACTTCTGGTTGGAGGAGCGTGGCTGGTTCGCCATGGCCCTCGATGCGGACAACCGGCCGGTCGATGCGCTGGCCTCCAACATGGGTCATTGCCTCTGGACCGGCATCGTGGACGAGGAGAAGGCAGCCCAGGTCGCGTCCCGTTTGATGTCGGACGAGATGTTCTCCGGTTGGGGCGTCCGCACCCTGGCCCGCTCGATGGTCGGCTACAACCCCATCAGCTACCACTGCGGCGGCGTGTGGCCCCACGACAACGCCATCATCGCGTCTGGGCTTATGCGGTACGGCTTCGTCGAAGAGGCCCAGCGGATCATTACCTCGATGGTGGAGGCGGCCAGCACCCAGGACGGTCGCCTGCCGCAACTCTTCAGCGGACTCGACCGCACCGAGTTTCCGATGACGGTGAGCTACCCAACCTCGTGCTCACCGCAGGCGTGGGCCGCCGGCTCGACGCTGTTGTTCCTCCGAACGCTGCTCCGACTTGACCCGTGGGTGCCGCGCGGCAAGATCTGGCTCGATCCCGTGCTTCCCCGAGGCGTCGATCACCTTGTGGTCGATCGGATCCCGCTGGCTGGCGCGCGGGTTCGGGTCGAGGTCGAGCATGGGGTGGCGAAAGTCGAAGGTCTTCCGTCGAGCATTGAGGTAATCACCGAGCCGCGGCATCCGCTTACCGCGACCGACCGCCCCTGACACGGCTTCTTCTTTGCGAGGCGAGGGCTGGCCGCCCTGATCCTCGGTGGCCGCCCTTGATCCTCAGTGGCATAGCATCGGCGGCCATGACTGCGACCGATGTGAACACTGTCACCTGGGATCTCTCGCACCTGCTCGACGGTCGGGACGACGCCGAAGCCGCAGTTGCGGACTACCTCGACCGGGCTGACCAGCAGGTCGAGGTGCTGGCCGGGAAGCGAGGCACGGTGGCCGCCATGGACGGCGCGGCCCTGGCCTCGTTCATGGACGCCATGGCCGAGATGCGGGAGACGATGGGCCGGGCTGGCTCGTATGCCTCGTTGCGCTTCGCCACCGACACCAGCGACCCGACCCGTGGCGCGTTGATGCAGAAGGTGCAGGAGCGGTCGACGGCCATCCAGACGAAGCTCATTTGGTTTGACCTTGAGTGGGCCGCGCTCGACGACGATCAGGCCGAGAAGTTGCTGGCTCACGAGGGGCTCGATCAGTACCGCCACTACCTGGAGAACGTGCGCAAGTATCGAGATCACCTGCTGAGCGAGCCCGAGGAGCGGATTCTCACCGAGAAGTCGGTCACCGGTCGCGGGGCGTGGGGCCGCTTGTTCAGCGAGCAAACCTCGAGCATCACGCTGACGTTGGATGGCGCCGAGACCAGCCTGGAGAAGGGGCTGTCTCAGCTTCAGTCGAACGACCCGGTTGCCCGCCGAACTGCGGCCGAGGCTGTGACCGATGGGCTCAAGCCTGGCCTGCGCACCAGAGCGTTCATCTTCAACACCTTGCTGGCCGACAAGATGACCGACGACCGCCTTCGGGGCTACGACCACTGGTTGGCGACTCGCAACATGGCGAACGAGGCGACGGATGAGTCGGTGCAGGCCTTGGTCGACGCGGTGAAGGACCGGTACGACATCCCGCAGCGGTGGTACGCCTTGAAGGCGCGCATCCTGGGCGTCGATCGCATCGCCGACTACGACCGCGCCGCCAGCGTGGCCGACCACGACGAGGAGATCTCGTGGGACGACGCCCGCGATCTCATCATCGAGGCCTACGGGTCGTTCTCGGAGGAGGCGGCGACGGTCGCCCGTCGATTCTTCGACGAGAACTGGATCGATGCCCCCGTCCGTCCAGGCAAGCGGGGTGGCGCGTTCTGCTCCTACACCGTGCCGTCGGTCCATCCGTATGTGTTCCTCAACTGGACCAGCCGCAAGCGCGACGTGATGACCCTTGCCCATGAGTTGGGTCACGGCCTGCACGGCTACTTGGCCATGCAACAGGGCGTGTTCCACCAGATGACGCCGCTCACGGTGGCCGAGACGGCGTCGGTGTTCGGCGAGACCGTCAC
The DNA here is from genome assembly GCA_051002495.1 of Acidimicrobiales bacterium. Lineage (GTDB taxonomy): Bacteria > Actinomycetota > Acidimicrobiia > Acidimicrobiales > CADCTF01 > JBPCMH01. The sequence goes on along the minus strand of JBPCMH010000043.1, from coordinate 1,286 downwards.
CTTCGGCAAGTTGGTCGACGGCGTCGACGACCCGAACGCGCGACTCACGCTGCTGGCGGCCAACATCGAAGACGCCATCGCCACCATCTTCCGTCAGATGGCCATGAACCAGTTCGAGCACGCCGTGCACACGGCCCGGCGCTCGGAAGGGGAGTTGTCGGTCGACCGGTTCGGCGAGCTGTGGGCCGAGACCCAGCACGAGATGATGGGCGACGCGGTCGAGATCACCGAGGGGTACCGCACCTGGCGGAGCTACATCCCGCACTTCATCTCAACGCCCGGTTACGTGTACGCCTATGCCTACGGCCAGCTACTCGCGCTGTCGGTCTACAAGCAGTACGAGGAGCAGGGCTCAGACTTCGTGCCCCGCTACCTCCACATGCTGTCATCGGGCGGGTCGATGTCGCCGGAGGATCTCGGCCGCATCGTCGGCTGCGACCTGGCCGACCCCGGCTTCTGGGTCGGCGGCCTCGACATCGTCGAGGCCAACCTTCAGGCCGCGGAGTCAGCCGCCTTCGACGCCGGCCGCATCACCGACGAAGCGCACCGCTGAGATGGGCCGGGCGTGACCGTCGCATCGGAGCCAGTTCGAGAGTCGACGGCACAGCTCAGTCGAGGCCTTGATGTCGGGGATATCCCAGTGGTCGCGTCGATTGGCGCTCTGTTCGGGGTCAAGCTCTGGGTGGCTATGCGCGGCATCGTTGTCGGATCCCCGGACAGCCGCTGGTACCGCGAACTTGACTGGAGCGGCCGGGGCCGCCTCCCGTCCGCATCGTTAATCTACGCCATCCTGCCGACTGACCGGTTGGCTGTGGTCCTAGTGGCAGTGGTGAGCGCATTGTGCATCGCACTGCTCATCTGGGAGGTTGCGGCGACCGTTCGGGGAGTCGATGGCAACTATCCGCTGAGCGGCGTTTCGGCGGTGGTAATCGCTGGTATTGCGCTGTCTGGTCGATTCTTGCTGTGGGACCGCGTGATCTACAGCGAGAGTCTTACTGTGAGCTTCACCGCTCTCACGCTGGCACTCCTGCTCAAACTGATCCGAGACCAGCGTCCTTGGGTCCTGCTCGCCGGGTTTCTTTCTGCGCTGTTCCTCGCCAGTCTCCGCGAGACCGGACCGGCGACGTTGGTTCTGTGGTGGCTTGCCGTGGTACCCGTCGTGACCACCATGGTCAGGACGTCGGTCGCATCGCGTTGGACGGTGATAGTCGCGCTCGCCGGCAGCGTGCCCTTGGCACTCGGACTCGCGTGGTATGGAGGCCAGAATACGAAGGGCACCGCCATGT
>JBPCMH010000042.1:0-4813 GCA_051002495.1 Acidimicrobiales bacterium | reverse complement strand
GCCACCGGAGACACTTGTCGCCACCGCCAAGTACCCCGACCAGAAGCGGTGGGCCCTTGAACTCGGCGCGACCGCGGTCACCGAGCCTGGCCAGCTTGAGCGGGCGGTGCGGGCCTTCACCCGCTCGCTGCAGATGGGCGCTCAGCTCACCGGCGGGTTCGACACGGTCGTCGACTGCGTCGGCAGCGACGCCAGCATCGCCCAGGCGCTACGCGTCGTCGCCCCCGGTGGCACCGTCGTTCTGGTCGGTATGCCCGCACGGGTCAGCCTTGACCTCACCGGACTCTGGCATCGGGAGACGGCGATTCGCGGTGCCTACGCCTACACCGCCGATGACTTCCGAGCCGCATTCGACCTGGTTGCGGCGAAGAGCCTGGGCCGACTGGTCTCCGCCACCTACACCCTCGATCGCTTCACCGACGCCATCGCCCACGCCGCAGAGGCCGGGCCGCGGGGGTCGGTGAAGGTCGCTTTCGACCTCCGTCAGGAGAGACGCTGATGCCGAAGAAGTCCCCCCGCCGCGGCCGACCCGGGTTCGTTCTCAACGTCGACCGATCAACCCCGCCGACGCTCTTCTGGCACGGCGAAGGGTTCCGCCTGGAGAAGCTGCCAACCGGCAGCAGGGTCATCTACGCGCCGGAGCCGGTCGCGCCCCTCGATGATCCCGATGCCGCGATCCAAGACGCGCTGCTGCATCCCTTGGGCGACTCCGCACCCCTGCCCGACCTCTTGAAGCCCGGGATGAAGTTGACCATCTGCTTCGACGACATCTCCTTGCCGCTGCCCCCAATGGAGCGGCCCGACATCCGTCAACGAGTGATCGAAGCTGTCCTCGAATTGGCCGCCGAGGCTGGCGTCGACGACGTCGTGCTGCTCGCCGCCCTGGCGCTGCATCGCCGCATGACCGACGCGGAGCTGCGCCACATGCTGGGCGACCGGGTGTTCGACGCGTTCGCCCCCCACGGCCTGTTGCAGCAGCACGACGCGGAAGACCCCGAGAACCTGTTGGAGATCGGCGAGACCGAGCAGGGCGAGGTGGTGGAGATCAACAAGCGGGCGGCGACTTCCGACCTCATCGTGTACGTGAACATCAACCTGGTGGCGATGGACGGCGGGTGGAAGTCGACCGCTACCGGGCTGTCGTCGTATAAGAGCTTGAAACACCACCACAACGTCAAAACCATGCAGCACTCGACGTCGTTCATGGATCAGCATCGGTCAGAGCTGCACTCTTCGAACTGGAGGATGGGCAAGGTGCTCCGCGACGCGGGCATCAAGATCTTTCAGATCGAGACCAAGCTCAACAACGACACCTTCCAAAAGAACTTTGCCTTCCTTCAGAAGCGGGAGTGGGAGTGGACGACGAAGGACCGCGCCTCTTTTCTGGCCGTGTCGAAGTCGCTCGAGCTTGCCCCGAGTCGGGTGAAGAACAACATCCTTCATTCCATCAAGGCGCCGCACGCCATGACAAGCGTGCAAGCGGGCGAGGTCGAAGCCGTGCACAAGGTCACGACCGAGCACGTCTACCGCCAGCAACTCGTCCCCGTCGAAGGCCAGACCGACATCCTGACGATGGGTTTGCCCTACATCTGCCCCTACAACGTGAACTCGGTGATGAACCCGATCCTGGTCATGTGCTTGGGCCTCGGCTACTTCTTCAACCTGTACAAGGGACGTCCGCTGGTGCGTGAAGGCGGGGTGCTCATCATGAGCCACCCAACACCGTGGGCCTTCAACCCTGTCCATCACCCGAGCTACATCGATTTCTTCGAACAGGTGCTGGCCGAGACCACCGATCCGATCGAGATCGAGAAGAACTTCGAGGAGCAGTTCGCCACAGACCCGTGGTACATCCACCTGTACCGAACGGGCTACGCGTACCACGGGGTTCACCCGTTCTACATGTGGTACTGGGGTGCACACGCACTGAAGCACCTCGGCTCGGTCATCGTCGTCGGCGGTGATCCGAAGGCCGTTCGCCGGCTCGGGTTCAAGCCAGCCTCAACGCTGCGCGATGCTCTCGAAATGGCCGAGGACGTGGTTGGTCGCGAACCGTCGATCACCCACATCCCCAACCCGCCGATCCTGATGGCGGACGTGACGTGAGGCTGCGTGTCCCTCGGCCGCGGGCGTCGTTCCCCTGGCTGGCGCCGGCGTGGCCGTCGACGGTCGATCGGCTTCCCGCTGAGCGCGTGACCGGCACCGACTACGACACCGACTGGGCACGGCGATACCCGACTCGCCTGGCCAGGGCACTCGTGCTTGAAGGCGTAGCCCGCCCGCTCATCAACGGTCTGGCCAGCCCGCAGATCACCGGCGACGACCGCATCGCCCACCTGCGCGGCCCGGTCATCTTCGCCGCGAACCACGCCAGCCATATCGACACGCCGCTGATGTTGGCGTCGTTGCCCTCCCGCTTCCGGCACCGGGCTGCGGTCGCAGCCGGCGCCGACTACTTCTTCGACAAGCGATGGAAGGGCGCGATGTGGGCGTTTTCCATCAACGCCATCCCGATCGAACGGGCCAGGGTCAGCCCGGCTTCGCTTCGACTCGCGCAGCGACTGCTCGACGAAAACTGGAGCCTGGTGATCTTCCCCGAAGGCGGCCGCAGCCCGCACGGCTGGGCTCAGCCCCACAAGCCAGGTGCGTCGTTTCTTGCCCTTCGGGCGGGGGTTCCGATTGTTCCGGTCCATCTTGAGGGCACGCGGCGGATTCTGCGCAAAGGGCGCAGCAAGATCACGCCGTCGCGCACGCACGTCACCTTCGGCGCCCCGATCCATCCGACCGCCGATGATGACCCGAGAGCCCTGGCCGATCGAGTCGAACGGGCCATCGAGGTACTGGCCGACGAACAGGCCTCCGACTGGTGGACCGCCAAACGCCACGCCGCGCAGGGCCGAACACCGTCGCTGGTCGGACCGCAGGCCGGCGAGTGGCGGAAGTACTGGTCGCTCGGCGAGGGCCGGCGCCGCCGCTCCCGTCGCCCCACCTGGCCGTAGCCAGCGAAGCGTCCTGTAGAATCTTCTGGACGATCCGGGGCAGGTGGGCAATGGCGCCCCCTCAGTGAGGAGGCGCCCCGGTCGGACGTCCCGACCGATAGTTCCATCGATCCACAGAGGGTGCCCTTCCATGCGTTCGCGTCAGGTTGAACTCGACGCCTGCGGCATCGGCTTCGTTGCTGATGCCCACGGCCGTCCGTCCCGCGACATTGTCGCTGCCGCGCTGACCGGCCTGGCCTGCGTGAAGCACCGCGGCGCCGTCGGCGCCGATAGCAAGTCGGCCGACGGTTCGGGGCTGCTCGTTCCGATCCCGGCGGCGATCTTCGGCGAAGCCCACGGGATCATGCAGCTCATGGTTCAGGGCAGTGTGCCCAGGGAGGAGATCGAAAAGGCCGCAGCTTCTGAGGGCATCTCTGTCGTCGAGTGGCGTACCCCGGCAATTGACACGGACGCCATCGGCGAACTTGCCCAATCGATCATGCCGACGTTTTTGCAGGCCGTCCTCGCCATTGATGGGGTGACGCCTAGCGGTATGGAGGCCGAGCGCGCCGCCTTCCGGCTACGACGCCGAGTCGAGGCCACCGCCCCCAACGTCTACGTCGCGAGTTGCTCGTTCCGCACGGTGGTCTACAAGGGGTTGGTTGCTGCCGACCTGTTGCCGGCCTTCTTCGCCGACCTGGCCGACGACCGCTTCGCCGCGCCGTTCGCCATCTTCCACCAGCGGTTCTCCACCAACACCCTGCCGACGTGGGAGCGAGCCCAGCCCTTCCGCATGGTGTGCCACAACGGCGAGATCAACGCCATCGACGGAAACATCAACCGCATGCGGGCCAGAGCCGAACTCGGTACCGAGGAGGTCGGCCTCGGGCCCGAGGAGTTGTTCCGCCCGGTCATCGAGCCCGGTTCGTCAGACTCCGGTCAGCTCGACAACGCGGTCGAGATCCTCGTCAAGGGCGGGCGCGACATACGCCACGCGGTGGCCATGCTCGTGCCCGAAGCCTGGGAAGGCGCTCGCGAACTCGACGCCGAGGTGCGCGGTTTCTACCAATACCACTCAGCCCTTATGGAGCCGTGGGACGGGCCGGCTGGCATCGTGTTCACCGATGGTCTCGGCGTTGGTGCCGCGCTCGACCGAAACGGCCTTCGACCGCTCCGCTACGCCATCTGCGAGGACGGCCTCGTGGTGTGCGCATCCGAGTCAGGCGCCGTTGATGTGCACGGCCACGGCCAGGTCACGCGCGGCCGCCTCGGTCCGGGCGAAATGCTCTTTGTCGATCCGAGCCGTGGGGTCCTCACCGACGAGCAATGCAAGCAACGCCTGGCCGCGGCTGCGCCCTATGCCAAGTGGGCGGCCGACGGGCTACGCCCCGCGAGCCGCGGCAAGTCGGTCGAGAGCGTCAGCGCGCCTGAGGAACTCGAGGCTCGCCAGGTCATTCACGGCTACACCGACGAAGAGTTGCGTCTCGTGGTCAAGCCGATGGCCTCCGACGCCAAGGAGCCCATCTACTCCATGGGCGACGACTCGCCCTTGCCGCACGTCGCTGGCTGGCCGCGGCCGGTCCACCACTACCTGAAACAGCGGTTCGCTCAGGTGACGAACCCGCCGATCGACCACCTGCGCGAGCGGCTCGTCATGAGCCTCCGCACGCTGCTCGGGCCGCGTCAGCCCATACTCACCGAACGGGCCGAAGCAGCTCGCATGATCACCCTCCGGTCGTTCTTCCTCTACCCGTCCGCCATCCAAGCGCTCCTCCGACGCGCCGCGGGTGACTTCGACGTCCGCGCAATCGCCGCCACATTCCCCGCCGCGGATG
>JBPCMH010000041.1:0-16528 GCA_051002495.1 Acidimicrobiales bacterium | reverse complement strand
CGACCTGCTCCTCGCTGAGGTACAGACCGCGGAACGGGTCGTCCGGGGCGGGGTCGACCGCACGGCGAGCATCGACGGCCCGTCTGACCCTCGACTCGATCACGGCCACCCGACCGAGCAGGTGGGCCAGCGAAGGGTTGTCGGTTGCGGTCACCGTCGATCAGTAGTGCCGCGGATGGTGAATACCCGCCCGGGATCATCCGACGTCCCGCCGGTGAACTGCTCCTCGGGAGTTTCCGCCACCAGCACTTCGTCGTCGGCGTCCTTGCCGTTCTTCGCCGTGCGGCGCGGCCCTTCCTCGGCCGGGTCGTCGCCCTTCTGGAAGGCGAAGCGGGGTGTCTCGGTGACCAGTTTGGCCGCGCTCTCGAAACGGTCGAGCTCGAACGCGGCATACACGACCAGATCGAGCGACGGCTTGAGTTCGCCGCCCAGGGCCGACCACACATCGGAAAGCCCGCGATCCTCCGGTGGCGGTAGCGCAATGGTGATCGCCAGCGGCCAGCCGTTGTCGGCCAGGTTGCCCTGCAGTCGCTCGACCGGAATGGCGTCGTTGCGCAGGAAGCACCCGAGCATGGCCGACAGCAGCCGATGCTCGTCTTCGGGGCGCTGGGTCCAAGCAGTGATCAGGTACGACATCTTGTAGAGGCGGGGGAGTTGCCTGGTGCCCGACTTCTGGCCCTCGTCGTTGTAGGTGTCGACGAGGCCGTACTGCCGGCGCTTGAGGTCTTCCCGGATGTCGTAGAGGTAGAGGTCGATGGTCGGGGTGTTGCGCCGGGAAGCCCAGTCTTTGGTCGGGGCGTCGAACATCACCTCGACGTCTGATCCTTTGATGACGTCTTCTTTGACGATGGCCCGGAGGGTCTCGTCGATCTCGTGAATCATCCAGGGCCCTTAGATGAGGCCCTGGCGCACGGCGTACGCTACGGCGTGGGAGCGATTGCGCAGGTTAAGGCGCGCGGTCACGTCGTGGATGACGTTCTTGATCGTTCGCTCCGAGTAGGCGAGCTGGGCCGCGATCTCGGACGTGTCGAGCCCCTCCGAGACCAGCCGGAGCACTTCGATCTCCCGCTCGGTCAGGCCGCTCAGGGTCATCCCGTTGGGGGAGAGCACCTGTCGCTGCAACCGTCCGACGTGCTCGAGCAGGCGACCGAGCAGATCCGGCGGCACCGTGCCATCGCCGGTCGCCGCGCCCTGGATGGCCTCAACGAGTGCCTCCGGGTTGGCATCGGCGCGCCGCATCAGCCCGCAGGCGCCGGCTTCCACGCCGGTCACCATGCCCGCGTCGTCCAACTTGGTCACGACCAGCACGACACGAGGGACCCCGTTGCGCTGGACGGCCCGGACCACCCGGGCGGTCTCCTCGGTCACCTCGTCGGCGACCACGACGGCCACCTCGGCGCTATCGAGGTCGGACTCCTCGACGATTTCGATTTCGGGCCGGCTGCGTAACTGGCTGGCCAACCCCGCCTGTGAGATCGGATCGTGGGCATAAACGAAAACCCGGATGCGGCTGATCATGTGGTCAGGTCCCTCTCGCCTTGTGGACTGCTGCCCTGAGTGTGCGGTACAGGTGTCACCGGGCACTCAACGGCGACTCAACGGGCAGGTCAGGGTCACGATTTGGGCACGGTTGCCTTCCCGAAAGGGCATATCGCGTCGTTCGCGCCATCTCACCGATTACGCTCCGCGCATGGGTGCTGGAGTCTCGATCGACACATCTCGGCTTGAAGTCACGCCGGGATCAACCGCCACGATGCAGATCACGGTCCGCAATACCGGAGCGGTGGTTGACCTGTTCACCGTCGATGTGGTGGGAGACGGTGCCGCTTACGCCACCGTCTCGCCGCCGACTCTCTCGCTCTTCCCTGGCGGGGACGGCAAGACCATGATCGTGTTCAGCCCGCCGCGGGATTCCTCCGTTGGCCACGGCGACGTGCCAATCGGGGTCAGGGTGCGGTCGCAAGAGGACCCCACCGGGTCGGTGACCGAGGAGGCAACGCTCGCCGTCCAACCGTTCTCCGAGGTGTCGGCCGAGTTGGTGCCGGCTGCCTCGCAGGGGACGGGCTCGGCCACCCATCAGGTCGCCATCGACAACCGGGGAAACGCGGAAGCCCAAGTCAACGTGAGCGCGGCCGACCCCAATCAGGTCCTGCAGTTCTCCGTCACGCCGCCCGGGGTGGTCGCCGGGCCTGACACCGCATCCTTTATCGACGTGGAGGTGCGGTCGTCGAAGCGATTCCTTCGGGGCAACCCCGTGCACCACCAGTTTCAAGTGTTCGTCGAACAGGAGGGACGCCCGCCGATCCAGCTCAACGGCACCATGGTGCAGCGACCCCGGCTGCCCCGGTGGTTCGGCAAGGCCGTCGCCGGCGTGCTCATCGCCCTGTTGGCGCTGCTCCTACTGTGGTTCCTCGTACTGAAGCCGACGATCAAGTCGGCCGCGGAGGACGCAGTCAAGGAGGACAAGGCCAAGTCAGCGGCCGGCATCTCCAACGACGGTGGAGGCGGCTCGGGCGGTTCATCGGCCAGCACGGTCGTTTCGCCGACCACGATTCCCGGCACCGGCGGCGCGGGGACCCAACAGCCCATCGACGGCCGCCTGTTCCTTACCGACAAGGGTGAGGTCAGTTTCACCGTGCCCGACGGCAAGGTGTTGCAGTTGACCGACATCGTGTTGCAGAACCCCGGCGGTGAGACCGGTCGACTCCAGATCCGGCGGGAGGGCACTGCTCTGCTCGTCGTGGAGCTCACCAACTTCCGTGATCTCGACTACCACTTCGTGTCCCCCATCGTGTTCGGGGCTGGCCAGAAGTTGGTGCTGGCGGCTGACTGCACCTCGCCCACCTGCACGCCAGGGGCATACTTCTCCGGCTACCTGATCGACGCTGCGGGCTGATCCGCGTGCCTCTGCGCCTGCTTCGGGTCGTGAGCGCGTTGGCGTTGGTTGCGGTCGCGCTCGTCCCGGGGAACGCGTCCGCCCAGAGCCCACCACCCCCGGCGATCTCGATCTCGCCGCAGTACGGCGTGGCCGGCTCGAGCGGCACCTGGACGATCCAGGTCTCCGGCACGGGGTTTCAGCCCAGTCGCAAGGATGGCCGGATCAGTTTCCAGGACGATGCGACGACGTGGCCGTTCGCGACAAGCTCGACTGGCGCGTTTGGGCCGGTGAGCATCACCACCGCCCGGCGGGGCGCCGGGTCGTACCTGGTAACCGCGGCGCAGCCCAACACTTGCGGGCTCCGCGCGAACTGCGGTGCCATAGCCCGCACCACCTTCTCTTCGATTGACGGGCGGGTGACCGACGAAGCCACGGGTCGCACCGACTGCGGACCAGCCGGGAAGCCTTTCTCACTCCGCGTCGAGGGCGCGGGGTTCCCACAGTCGACCTCGAGCGGGCGCTGAGAACCGGGCCTATGTCGACTTCCTCCGCAACGGTTCTCGGGTCGATGGTCGCATTCGCATTCCCATCGCCAAGGACGGCACCTTCGTCGTCACCGGGTTTGCCTTGCCCGCTCAATCAGCCGGGCCGACCTACACGATCTACATCTCCGACTTGAACAAGTTTGAGCTCACGTTGCCGTGGACCATTCCGTGCCCGATCGTGGCGACGACAACAACGACCAGCACGTCGACGACCGTCCCGCCAACGACGACGACCACACCAGTTGCCGCGACGACGCTCAAGGCGGAGCCGCCGCTCGGGCCGCCGGGCTTCGTCACCGTGGTCAGCGGCACCGGCTTCCCAGCCGGCCCGGTGCTCGTGCGTTGGGAGGGCGGCATCGGATCGGTCACCGCCAACGCCGCGGCCGATGGCACGTTCCGAACCCAGCTTCTTGTGATGCCGGGCGATCGCATCGGGCCCCGGGCCGTGGTAGCCAAGGGCGGCGCCGTCGAGCAGATCGCCGCGTTCCTGGTGGTGCCGAACACGGTCAGCCCATCCGGACGCGACGTCACCCAGATCAACCGCATCCGGCGCCTCGGCAACCGCTGACAGAATTCCGTCATGACGGCAAAAGTCGCGCCTGGCGCGAGTTTCTCTGTCATGACGGAATTCCGTCCAGCCTGTTTCGGCGTTCAGGTCAGTCGGTGGCGGGGGGGCGGAACACCGCGCCGCGGTAGTACGCCAGCTCGGCGATGCTCTCCCTGATGTCGTCGAGCGCGCGGTGGCCGGATGCCTTCTTGGGCGCAGCCGACACCGCCTCCGGATACCACCGACGCGAGAGCTCCTTCACCGTCGACACGTCGACCGAGCGGTAGTGCAGCCACTCCTCGATCTCCGGAAGATAGGCGGCAAGGAACCTCCGGTCAGTCCCGATCGAGTTGCCACACAGCGGCACCGACCTGGCCTGCGGGACGTGCTCCTTGATGAATGCGAGCGTCTGGGCGCCGGCGTTTTCCAGTGTGATGGTTGACGCCTTAATCGCCTCGAGGAGCCCACTTCGGGTGTGCATGCCGATCACGACGTCTTCCATCTTGGCCAGCTCAGCCGCCTCGGTACCGATGACTAGGTCGGGGCCCTCGGCCACGATCTCCAAGTTGTCGTCGGTGACGATCGTCGCAATCTCCACGATGACGTTTTGGACCGGGTCGAGGCCGGTCATCTCAAGATCCATCCAGACGAGCACGAGCCGAGAGCCTACGGGACGGCCTCCTCGAGCAGACCAATCCTCGCCGCGTCCCGGTCGATGAGAGACATCGCAGCGGCGGCCTCGCGATGCACCGCCTCGCCCTCTCGGGTGGCGGCCCGCAGCTGATCGAGCAACTCGATGGTCTGTCGAACATCCCGAAGGAAGTCGCCCGGAAGAACGTCGAGTCCGCCCAACGCCGCCCCGAGTCCGTCGCCCGAAGCCCACGAAACCATGGCGTCAACGAACAACGAATCCGGCAGGAGGGTCAGCGGTCGGTCGAAGCTCGCTTCATCCCGGTTGAGCTCGGCCGCGAGCGCGGCGACCTGGCGCACCCGTTCCGACACCACCCGGTGACTGCTCGTGGATCGGCCAAGCGTGCGGCTGCCCGCGCCGGCCCGAAAGCACGCAGCCAGCCCGGCCAAGGCGGGAGCGTCGAGGCCATCGAATAGTCCGGCTCCGAGCGTCTCGGCCACCAGCAGACCCTGGGGGTGGTAGATCCGCCGCAGCAACGAGCCGGACCGGGTCGGGGTGAACTCCGACAGGTGACCGCGCCGTTCCAGCAGGGCCCGGGTCGCCTCGAGTTCGGCCGGTAGGTGGGTGGCGAGCGCTTCGATCTCCGCGGTGAACGCGCTGATCTGGGAACGGAGTCGTTCCACGTCGCGCCGAGCAATGTCGCCTGCCCGGTCGGTCGGCCGAACCTGCGCTGCGGCGCGGCGCGGCACTTCAAATCGGCCGGCTCGGTCCATCGCCACCAAGCCCCTCGCCGCTTCTCTTGCCTGACCGCGTCGGCTGGGGTCCCAGTCGTCGAGCGGGTAACTGCCGACAACGACCGCCGGTTGCCGGAAGTCGCGCGGCGTCACGGTGAGCCGCCTTCCGTCAACGCCAAGCACATCGAGCGCTGGCAGCCCACGCCGACCTGACCGAACGGCCAGCACCAGCAGTGCACGAGGCCGGGCTGGGTCGGCGATGATCTGTCCGGCGCTCACCGCGGCGAGACCCATCGAGGTATCAGCCTTCGCGGCTAGTTCGGACGGTCGGGCCGGCTGGTCGCTCTCTTTCTCGGGCGGCAGTTGTGAGTCCTCCAGGGCGGTTAACTCATCGATGCCGGTGGCCCGCTCGTGCTCCAGCAGCGCCCGTCGATCGCCCAGAAGGTGAGCCATCAGGCTCCGCCGCAGGTGGTTCAGCGCGCCTGAAGTGGTGTCGAAGCGGTGAGCGAGAGAGGCCACCATCGTCGGCGTGCATTGGAGCTGTGACTCAAGCAGCGCGGGTGTGCCGCCGGCCAGTCCCGCCACTCGGTAGAAGGGGATATCTGGCGCCCATGGCACAACTGAGTACCCGACCGGATCGAGGCCTCGTCGCCCGGCGCGCCCGGCCAACTGGGTGAACTCGTCGCCGCGGAGTACCTCGCCGCCCTGGCTCTCGGGTCGGGTGACCCGGTCGATGATGGTGGTGCGGGCCGGCAGGTTCACGCCGACGGCCAGCGTCTCGGTGGCGAACACCAACTTCACCAGGCCGTCGGCAAAGGCCCGCTCGGTTGCCTCGCGCTGGAGCGGGAGCAGCCCACCGTGATGGCTGGCCAGGCCGTGTTCGAGCGCGGCCCGCCACCGGAACGGGTTGATGGCCAACTGATCAGCCGGGGGAAGGCCGCCCAACGCCGCATCGGCCAGTTGACCGGCCCGGCTGGCTTCATCGGGAGTGTTGAGTGAGACGCCCGCGTCGAGCAACTCGTCGACGCCTCGCTCGCAACCGCTCCGGCTGAGCATGAACCAGATGGCGGGGATGAGGTCTCGATCCCGAAGTTCGGTGAGCAACGTGGGACGGTCAGGTGCGACCGGACGCTTCACATCTCTGACCCGACGTCCTTCGCCCCTGGTGTCGTGACGTTGTCCGTCGTGACGAACCGCGACCTCGTTGATCTGGCCATTGGCGTACATCGGCAGCAGCAGCGGCGGGTGGGCCTGCAGGTTGCCGATGGCATAGAGGTGATGGAGCGGGACCGGCCGCTCGTCTTCGACCACGAGCTCGGTAGTCGGGTGGATGTCGTTGAGCCACCGCGCCACTCGGGGCGCGTCAGGCATGGTCGCGGAGAGACAAACCAACTGCAGGTGAGCAGGCGCGTCGATGACGATTTCCTCCCACACCGACCCGCGCTCTGGGTCTCGCAAGTAGTGGAACTCGTCGAGGACGATGAGATCGACCTCGGCGAGGAGGTCGGAGTTGGCGTCGATGAGGGCGCGCACGATCTCAGTCGTCATGACCACGACCGGGGCGCGGGGCGCGATCGACCGGTCGCCTGTGAGTAACCCGACGGAGTCGGATCCCAGGCGTCGGCCGAGATCATGGAACTTCTGATTCGAGAGCGCCTTTATGGGCGTGGTGTAGATGGCGCGGCGCGACGACGCGATGACGCGGTCAATTGCCGCGTCGGCGACGACGGTCTTGCCCGCACCGGTCGGGGCTGCGACGAGCACTGAGTCGCCGCGGTTGACGACGTCGATGGCGTCGCGCTGAAACCTGTCGAGCGACAGGCCGTGGAAAGTCACGTGATGAGGCTCCTGAAGGAAAGCCCCGGCCGTCAGCTCAGCGGCAGACGGACGTCGGGGGCAGGGATGTGGGCGTGCGGAACGTCCACGTGGCAGTCGTTCGCATGTCGCACACCTCCTCCTGCACCTCAGGCCACGCTCAGCGCGGCTCGACGCAAGGACCGTAACGGATCGCCCCCGACCGGTCAACGGAATTCCCATAGCCTGGCCACGTGCTCTCTGTCCCTGTCATCCAGTTGGATGTCGACCTGGCCTTGCCGTCCTATGCCCGCCTTGGCGATGCGGGCGCCGACCTCGTGGCCCGGGAGGACGCGGTCATTGAGCCGGGCGGTGGCCGGGCGCTGATCCCGACCGGCATCGCACTGGCCATTCCTGATGGCTACGCCGGGTTCGTGCAGCCGCGGAGCGGCCTGGCCTTGAAGCACGGTGTGACGGTGCTCAACAGTCCGGGCCTGATCGACTCCGGGTACCGAGACGAGCTCAAGGTCATCCTGATCAACACCGACCCTGACAATCCTCACGCCATCTCCCGCGGCGAGCGCATTGCTCAGTTGGTCATTCAGCGGGTCGAGCGGGTCGAGTTCACCCCGGTCGATGCACTTCCCCCTTCGGACCGCAAGGGCGGGCTCGGCCACACCGGGTCGTGAGCGAGCGTGCCTGAGCTGCCCGAGGTGGAGTCGCTCGCACTTTTCCTGACCGAGCAGGCGTCGGGCTTGGTCGTCGAGCGAGTCGACATCGCGGCGATCTCGGCCTTGAAGACCTTCGAACCGCCCATCGACGCGCTCGTCGGACGCACGATCGACTCGGTCGGCCGGCGTGGCAAGTTTCTCGTGATCGGCACTGGACCGGAGCCGCAGCTCTATCTGGTCGTCCACTTATCTCGGGGCGGTTGGCTGCGCTGGTACGACCAGGTGCCATCGACTCGGATCAAGCCCGGCCGTGGGCCGCTGGCGCTGCGCGTTCGGTTCGAGGGCGGGGCCGGGTTCGACTTCACCGAGGCTGGCACCGAGAAGCGTCTCGCGGCCCACGTCGTCCGCGACCCGGCCGACATTGAGCACGTGGCGACGCTCGGCATTGACGTGTTCGACCCGGCGTTCACCCCAGCACGCCTCGGTGAGCTGCTCGCCGATCGTCGCGCTCAGATCAAAGGCGTACTGACCGACCAGCGGGTCATCGCCGGCGTCGGTAACGCGTATTCGGACGAGGCGCTGCACGTGGCCCGTCTGTCCCCCTTCAAGATGGCGGCCAAGCTGAGTACGGAGGAGGTCGGGCGGTTGCACACCGCGCTCGTGGCGGTGATGACCGATGCCATCGAGCGCTCCAAAGGTTTGCCGGCAAAGGGGTTGAAGAAGGAAAAGAAGGAAGGACTTCGGGTGCACGGCCGCGCGGGCGAGACCTGTCCGGAGTGCGGTGACACCATCCGCGAGGTGTCGTTTGCCACCAAGTCGCTGCAGTATTGCGCCCGCTGTCAGACCGGCGGAAAGCCCTTGGCCGATCGCCGCATGTCGCGCTTGCTGAAGTGAACCGAGACCGCGACTTGGTGCGGATCGGCGAACAACGGACGCCCAACAAGTCGCTCTGAGGCGACAAATCGGTCTCAACCGGGGAGAATGGGCATGACCGCTGCACCGAAGGGGAAGTTCTCATGCGCCGACTGACAGGCCTCGACGCCTCGTTCTTGTACTTGGAGACACCGACCAACCACATGCACGTGGCTGCGACGTCGATCTTTGATCCGTCGACCGTGCCAGGTGGGTATGAGTTCTCGAAGGTCCGCGAGGTGGTTGAGGATCGCCTCCACCTGCTGCCGCCGTTCCGCTGGCGGCTGGTCGAGGTGCCCTTCCAGTTGCACCATCCGCTCTGGATCGAAGACCCCGACTTCGACATCGACTACCACATTCGGCGAGCCGCGCTGCCGGCCCCGGGCGGTGAGCGCGAGTTGGCGGAGTTCGCGGCCGAAGTGTGCAGTCGTCAGCTCGACCGCTCCCGGCCGCTGTGGGAGATGTATGTGGTCGAGGGTCTCGAGAATGGCATGATCGCCACCGTTACCAAGACCCACCACGCCGCGATCGACGGTGCGTCCGGTGCGGAGATGACCGCCAACCTGCTCGATCTCCAGGCTGAGCCGGCCCAGGTCGATCCGCCGGAGACGCCTTGGAAGCCCGATCGCATCCCGACCGACGTCGAAATGGTCACCTATGCGGCGAGCTCGTTGGCCCGCCAGCCCCTGGCTGCGGTCAAGGCCATCCGTCGCACCACCGAGACGGCCCTGCGCATTCGATCGCGCAACCGCCAGCCAGATGTCACCCCGCCGCCCGCCCCGTTCTCCGCGCCGCGCACGTCGATCAACCAATCGATCACTCCCCGCCGGTCCTTCGGTTTCACCCAGGTCGCGCTTGACGACATGAAGATGGTGAAGAACGCGCTCGGCGGCACGGTGAACGACGTCGTGCTGGCGGTATGCGCCGGTGCACTCCGCACCTACTTCGACGGCCGCGGCGAGGTACTCGAAGGGCCGTTGGTCGGCATGGTTCCGATCTCGGTCAGGGCCGAGGACGAGCAGGGGGCAATGGGCAACCGGGTCTCGTCGATGTTGGTGTCGCTGGCGTCTGACATCGACGACCCGGTCGAGCGGCTGCACACGATCACCGGCGCCACGAAGAACGCCAAGGAGCAGGACAAGGCCATCGGCGCCGACACCCTGAGCGACTGGGCCGAGTTCGCCGCTCCCGCCGTCGCCGCACGTGCCGCCCGGCTGTACTCGCGCATGAAGTTGGCCGACCGCCACCGGCCCATCTCGAACCTAACGATCTCCAACGTGCCCGGCCCGCCGTTCCCGCTGTATTCGGCCGGATCCCGGATGGTCGCCTACTACCCGATGGGTCCGATCATCGACGGCGCCGGGCTCAACATCACCGTCATGAGCTACATGGGCGAGATGTTCTTCGGGCTCATGGCGTGCCCGGAAACGGTGCCCGATGTGTGGGCGATTGCCGATGGTCTCCGCGGTGCGCTCGACGAGCTGGTGAAGGCCGCTGATGCGGTGGTCGGAGCATCCGCGCCGAAGGCCGCAGCAAAGCCCGCAGCCAAGCCCGCAGCAAAGCCCAAGGCACCGAAGTCAACGTCCAAGGCGGCCAAGAAGGACTGATACACTCACGGTCCCACGCGGACGTGGCTCAGTTGGTAGAGCACAACCTTGCCAAGGTTGGGGTCGCGGGTTCGAATCCCGTCGTCCGCTCCAGAAAACCCCAGGTCAGAGGCCAGTTTTTGATTTGCTCCTGACCTAGCGAATGAGGTTCGACGGCCCGCCTGCAAGCACCACTGCAAGCACCTCTTTCATAAGGTGCGGACGGCTACGCTCGGGCAGTGACCCAGACCGTTAGGCCCATCCAGTTGCGGGGCTGGCGGCTCGCAGCCTTCCGCGTCCTCCGATTGACCTTTGTGTTCCACGCGTTGGCGTGGCTGAATTGCTCATTGCCGGGTGTCCGTGGGCGGTGGGACTCCATCCTGCGTCCATGGGAGTGGGGTTCACCCCGGACCTGAGAGGGCCCAGAGCGCCGCGATACCGAGTTCGCTCCACCGAGTGGCCGACGCGCCTACGCTCCGAAGTCGATGGCTCGCCCGTCGCCGATCGTGAGCGACCGCGAGGATGTGAACCTTGTCGGTGGTGACAAGGAAGGCCACGTGGTAGGGGAATCGCGAGACTGGGGCGCGTCGCGTTGAGCCCCGCTGGTAGTGTACCAAGACTAATGGTTACGGTTAGTATCAATACATGGCCGACACCGCCGGTACTTTCACCGACCGGCCTCAAGGACCTCGTGACCTAGCCGACTGGCTCCTCGCGCGCGGTCGCCACTGGGTCACCTCGGACGAGGCGGCGACGCTGCTCGGCGCGCCGCTCGCCCATGTCTCGCCGTCGCTCTCACGCTGGCGCAAGAAGGGGCTCCTCTTCAGCCCAACCAAGGGCGTTTACGTCCCGATCCCGCCCGAGTATCGATCGTGGGGCGCAGTACCGGCATCGCACTTCATCGACCCGCTGATGCGCCATCTCGGGCACGACTACTACGTGTGTCTCCTGACGGCCGCTGAGGCCCACGGCTTCGCGCACCAGAAGCCGCAACAGTTCCAGGTGATGACCCCCGCTCGACTACGTGATCGTTCCTTCGGTCGCGTCCAGCTCTCTTTCGTCACCTCGTCCGACACGGCCTCCCGGCCCACGATCGTCAAGAACACGCCGACGGGAACCATGCGGCTATCGACTCCCGAGGGAACAGCGCTGGACCTCGTCGCGCGACCGCTCAGCTGCGGGGGACTGTCCAACGTCGCAACGATCCTCACCGAGATGGTCGAGGACGAGGCCCTCGACCTCAAGGTCCTGGCCGACCTCGCAACCACCTATCCCGTGGCAGTCGCTCAGCGGACGGGCTGGCTGCTGCAGCTCGTGGCGGAGGACACCGGAACTGCGGTCGATCTCGACGCGCTCGCGCGCGTCGCCGATCAACGGAGCACCCCGACCCCGCTCGAGGCGTACAGCCCCCGGCGCGGCAACCTCGACGAGCGATGGAATGTGATCGTCAACGGTCCGATCGAGCCCGACCGGTGATCCCGCGCGCCTCCATCGCCGCCTGGGGTCGCTCCGTCGGCTGGGCGACCGACGACCAGGTCGAGCAGGATCTGCTCTTGTCCCGGGTCATTGTCGAGATCGCCAATGACCCCTACCTCGGTGAGGAGCTCGCGTTCCGAGGCGGAACTTGCCTGCACAAGCTCCACGCCGACGCCCCGTACCGCTACAGCGAGGATCTCGACTACGTGCGGTGCAGCGCCGGCGGCATCGCCGACCTCACACGCGCCACCACCGCGATCGGTGAACGGCTCGGGATGGACAACACCTTCGAGCGATCACCAGCGCGTGACCTCGTGCGCCTTCCGTTCTCGGTGGAGTCGCCTTGGTACACCGGCGCGGCCGACGTCTTGACGTTCAGCCTCGCCGAGCTGGTCTCGACCAAGATCCGTGCCCTCTTCGACCTCTGGCTCGCGTTGGCTCGGCTCGGTGTCACACCGGCGGACCTCATGGACTCCTTCGGTCCCTACCGGCCCGACGGCTACACCCGAGCCCGGGCCGAGCAGAACCTCCGTGCCAAGCTGCCGACGTTGGCGTTCCGCAACGACCTCGTGCCGCTCGTGGCAGCGTGGCCCGAGGGATACGACATCGACGACGCTGCCGAGCTCGTCGTCTCCGAGGTATTCGCCCGACTGTGATTCGCCGGAGCGGACGGTCAGTAACGTGCGAAGCAGCGCTGTTCGGCATCACGGACCCGGCGCGTTGGTCGTGTCTGCGATGACAGTGACGTGCCCAAAGACGCGACGGACGAGGTGCCGGGTGGGTAGTAGAGCGCTCTACTACGGAGCGGAAACAAGCCCACGCAGCGGACAACGGGCTGGACGGAACCGCAGGTGGCGGACCGCGCAAGCACGCGATGGACGGCGAATTTCACCTTGCCAAGGTTGGGGTCGCGGGTTCGAATCCCGTCGTCCGCTCCATTTTCGTATCACGCGACCCAACTCGGCGGGGCGAGGCATGCCGGGATGCTTGCGGTGGCCTCAGCGCCCGGCCCGAACACTGAGGGCGGCTCTCGGTGCCGCTTCGGGTTTCGGACCCGAGTGATATCAACCATCGACGCGGTGAGCTAACGGCCAATCGGGCTATTGGCTGACGACTCCCCGACGGGCGATCACGTGTGCACCGGCGATGAGGACGGGTGACAACCAAGCGAACTGCAGATGCTCACGCATCCACGATCCCCTGGACCGACAGCCACCGACTCATCATGGCCGCTGGCCGCCGGTCCAGGACAGAGAGCAGGACCTCGTCAACCGATCACCGCGATCGCGATGCCGAGCGCCTCCGCCGCGGTCAGTAGCGCCCGGTCACCCGCCACGACGACGAGGTCCACGTCGGCAACCCGGCGGACGGCGGCGAGGTGGACGGCGTCATAGGCGCGTAGTCCTTGAGCCTCCGCGAGATCGCCGGCGTCATGTATCAGATCCTCGTCCGCCTCGATGACGTCAACCTGAGCGAACAGATCCTCGAGCGTCCGCACGGAGGATCTGAGGTGTGGTGGTGAGATGCGGCGCAGGCGAGCAGCCTGGGCGAGAGCGGCTCGGGCCTCGACGTGTGCCAATCGCACGCTCACGAGTCGGTCGGCACGATCCCAGATTTCACCTGCTGTCCGGGTTCCAACCTCGGCGATGAGCAACGGAATGATCGCCGAGGTGTCGAAGTAGGCGATCAACGCCGCTGTTCAGCCACCAGATCTGACACCGGCCCAACTGTCTTGAGCGGCTTCGGACGTGCTCTCCTGGGCTGCCTCGCGGGCGTGATGAGACCGTTCGCGACTAGCCGGTCGATCGTTCGCTCGCCGTTCATCGGGAGCACGCGGGCGAGCGCACGCCCTCGATCGGTCACGACGACCTCCTCGCCGTCCTGCACGCGGTCGAGGTACCGGCTGAGGTGGTCACGTAGCTCCCTGATGCCGACTTCTGCCATCACGCCACTCTAGCCGAGATCCAAGTCGCCACATTGCCTAGTCGCGCCTGCGGACATTTCTCCGTCATGACGGAGAAGTGGTGCGTGGCGTCCCGAGGCCATGCGCGCAAGGCGCACGGACTGTGGCGACCCAGCTCGGCGGGGCGAGGCATGCTGGGGGCGTGAAGGTAGTCATCATCGGACACGAGTTGCCCGGGCGGACGTTCTGCGACCTCAGTGGCCGCGAACTGACCAACGTGCACGTCGGCGTGCAGTTGGGCAAAGATCCGGCGCACCTGATTGCTGGCGATGCCGCGGCAACCCGATGGGTGGTCGACGTCCGTGAGGTGGAGGTCGATGACGGCGTCGACTTCCGTGGTCCGGCCGTGCACGGCAAGCGGGGCGAGCGCTTCCTGTATCTCACATGGGTCGACGTGGATGTCGCAGGCGGGTTCGAGATGTTCCGCCGGGCCAAGCTGATGCTCGACCGGGTGCCGGCTGAGATCATGGCGGAAGGCATGGCCACCGGAGTGCTCGTGGCCCGAGTCAGCCTGACGGATGCGAAGGGCGGGCCCCGTTGCGCGCGGGTCGACCCCCCGGCGATTGCATGGGCCGCGGGCTGATGCTGTTTGCCACCCGGTTCATCCCGGGCATCCATGCCGGCCAGATCACCGAAACGTGGCGGGCCTGGAGTCGACCCCAAGCCAGGACGGGTGGCGTCTACACCGTGCAGCGGGCTGGCCTCATTCGGGCGGAATCGGTCGAGCAGGTAGCGCTGTCGGACGCCGACGAATCTGCCGCGGCAGCCGCCGGTTTCGACGGCCTCGACGAGATGCTCGCCGCGCTCCGCCAGTTCAACCCCGATCTCGGACCGGACGATCTCGTCTGGCGGGTTCGGTTCACCTACCTGGGCACCGACGAACGCCCCCGTCTCGGTGATGAGGTCGAGCTGACCGAGGCTGAAGTGGCCACCATCGACGCCCGCCTCGCGGGCTACGACCAGCGATCGGCCGGCGGTGCGTGGACCGCCCAGACCTTGGCCCTGATCGCCGACCACCCTGGGCGACGGGCTGGTGACCTGGCCGACGAGCTGGGCTGGGAGCGGGCGCCGTTCAAGCAGAACGTGCGCAAGCTCAAGGCCCTCGGCCTCACCGAGAGCCTCGAAATCGGCTACCGCTTGTCGCCGCGAGGTCGGTCCTACCTGTCGGTCCGCCGGCCCCGCTGAGCGGACCCAGCGCGGGCGGGCGCACGCCGGTGGGCGCGAAAATGCCCGCGTTTCGGGCCTGCGCAAGGGCGACTAAGAGCGCAGGGACGATGGCAGCGCCTTGCCGACCTCAATGCGCGCGGGCATGAGACGATGGGCCGTGCTGGCCATCCGTGAGCGACCTATGTTACGTTCTCGCGATAGTGGCTCGGAATGTCGGTAAGACCATGATCGCGGCGTTGCTCGGACTCGTGCTCTTTGGGGCGAGTCGTGGTCAGGTAGCGTCGTCGCCGGTTTCCCAATCGGACCCAGTAGAGGTGGAGTGCTTCGCGAAACTCACAACTCTGGACTTCGTGGACGGCATCGTCTCCGGGGCCGGGTTGTGCGACGTCCAAGTCGAGTACCTCACAGTCAACCTCGCCGCACAGCGTGTGCCGGGGATCGCATGCAATGACGTCGCTGGCCCGACGCACAATGGCATCGCGGGAGGCGTCTCGTGCGGTGGCCTGATTGTGCCCCGCGGCTTCCAGCCGTCTTGCGTGCGCGGCGCAATCGCCTTGGCGGTCGTGCCGAAGTGGGCCCCCGACCCGCAACTCATAACCTATAACCCGCCCGGCGAGGCGC
This sequence comes from Acidimicrobiales bacterium, assembly GCA_051002495.1. Classification (GTDB taxonomy): domain Bacteria; phylum Actinomycetota; class Acidimicrobiia; order Acidimicrobiales; family CADCTF01; genus JBPCMH01. The sequence continues at coordinate 1,003 of JBPCMH010000041.1, read as the reverse complement.
GCAGCCGCTGCACACCGTTCACGGCCACCCCGGCTAACGGGGGGATGGGGGGAGATTGACGTGGGCTTCCGCCTTCGATGTCTCGTCGTCGGCATCGCCGTGCTCGCGCAGGGGGCGTGCGGACCTCCAACCTCCCCCCCGCAGGGGAATTCGCAGGCGCGCGGATCGTCTGGGCATCCCTCGGCCCCAACTTCACAGGCCCCAACAACCTCACGTGGAATTGACGCCAGCGGTCAGGCTCGCACGGCGGCGGTGGGGTGTCGTGCCGGGACGGGTGTCCCGTTGACGAGTGCTGATCAAGGCGACGGTTGCGACCCCAGTGCGGCGCCGAGGCAGGGCGAAAAGGCTGTGCCCTTTGCCAAGCAACCCCAAATGGAGGTTGTCACCGCGATCGCTGCGAAGGCTTGGTGGCAACTCCGGCCGATCCTGGTAAGCAACGAAGTGGAGGCAGCGGCCTCCACTGAGTTCGTTGCATGGAGCGAGTCGGGAGGCACTGCGGGGTCCGCGCCCAAAGAGTTCGCCTACCTGATGGTCATGCACCAGCCACAGGGCATGTCCGTGCGCAACAGCGGGTACTTCGAGATTCTTGATGCTGGTGGGGTTTCGATTCGCTCGATCTATATTCCGCCCCCGCACACGTGGCCATCGTTGGGGACCTTGGCGACAGCGAGGGGTCATCCAGTCCGGGTTGACACAATCCGCAAGAGCGAAGGACCAGGCTCGGCAGATTGGATGCGGGTGAACTGGGTCGAGCCGCTCGGCGAGGGCGCGGGCACGCTGATGTGGGAAGTGGCTTGCAGCCCTGCTCTCTACTCCGTGGAAGCCTGCGTCCGCATCACGGACCACCTGACCCCTCTCGAGTAGAGCCGCCCTGCGTTTGTGAAGGAATTCCGCCACATATGGCGGCGAGCCTTCACAAACGGCGAGGTGGGTGCGGGCGAGCGAGGTGGGTGCGGGCGAGCGAGGTGGGCGCGGGCGGGCGAGGCGGGCGGGGCGGGGCGGG
>JBPCMH010000040.1:0-2864 GCA_051002495.1 Acidimicrobiales bacterium | reverse complement strand
GTGCTTGGCGACCCACCGCGCCGCATACGCGGCGGAGCGGTCAACTTTGGACGGGTCCTTGCCGGAGAATGCTCCTCCGCCGTGTCGGGCGGCGCCGCCGTAGGTGTCGACGATGATCTTCCGCCCGGTCAGGCCGGTGTCGGCGTGCGGCCCTCCAACCTCGAACTTGCCGGTCGGGTTGGCCAGCAACTCGTAGTCGTCGTCGGTGAACTCGGCCGGAAGGAGCGGGTGGATGACGTGTTCGCGGAGGTCCGGCTTGAGGAGCGTTTCGGTGTCGAGCCCCGGCTTGTGTTGGGTAGACACCAGCACCGTCTTCAATCGAACCGGTCGGCCATCCTCGTAGTCGAACGTGACCTGTGTCTTGCCGTCCGGGCGGAGATACGGAACCACGCCAGCCTTGCGGACCTCGGCCAGCCGATGAGCCAGCCGATGAGCCAGCCAGATCGGGAGTGGCATCAGGTCTGGTGTCTCGTCGCACGCGTAGCCGAACATCATCCCCTGGTCGCCCGCGCCTTGCGCGTTGAGCAGGTCTTCTCCGCCGGTCCCCGTCCGACGCTCGAGCGCGGTGTCGACGCCCTGGGCGATGTTGGATGACTGCTCGTCGAGCGAGACGATGACCCCGCACGTGCGGCTGTCAAAGAGCGACTCCTGGTCATAACCGATCCCTGCGATGGTGTCGCGCACAACCGACGGAATGTCGACGTAGGCCGACGTGGTGATCTCGCCCGCCACCACAACCAGACCAGGGGTGAGCAAGGTCTCGCACGCAACACGTCCGTCGGGATCCTCAGTCAAGATGGCGTCCAGAACTGCATCCGAGATTTGGTCAGCCATCTTGTCCGGGTGGCCTTCGGTGACCGACTCGGAGGTGAACGTGTAGCGCTTGCTCATTGCCTGCTCCTTCTCTGAGCGACCACGGCGTCGAACACGGCCGCAGCTATCGCTCGTTTCTCGGACAGCGGAACAGTCTGCTCTGTTCCGTCGGAACTGATGATGACCACCGCGTTCGTATCGTGCTCGAACCCTGCACCGTCGGCGCTCACATCGTTGGCCACGATGAGGTCGAGCCTCTTGCGACGCAACTTGTCTCGGGCCGAGGCAAGCACATCGGTGGTCTCCGCGGCGAACCCGACCAGCGTCTGACCCGGCGGCTTCTGCTGACCGAGGTCAACCAGGAAGTCGTGGGTCGGCTCGAGGACAAGCTCAGGGACGGTGCCGCTCTTCTTGATCTTCTCCGCAGCCACGACCTTCGGCCGGAAGTCGGCAACGGCCGCGGCCATGACGATCACATCCGCTTCCGCACTGCGCGGCATGACCGCGGCCTCCATGGAAGATGCGCTCGACACCTCAACCACCTCAGCCACACCAGGCGGCACCGCCCGGTCAACGGTGGTCACCAAGGTCACGTGAGCTCCCCGGGCCGCGGCTTCAGCGGCCATGGCGTAGCCCTGCTTACCGGACGACCGGTTGCTGATCACCCTGACCGGGTCGATGGCCTCCCGGGTGCCTCCCGCGGTGACAACGACCCGAAGATCGGCCATGTCTCCCCCCGCGAGGATGCGCTCAACCGCAGCCACGATGTCGGCCGGCTCTGCCAGACGACCCGCTCCCTGGTCGCCGCCAGCAAGGCGGCCGATCCCAGGATCGAGCACGTGCACACCGCGGCCGCGGAGCACGTCGAGGTTCTCCTGCACACTCGGCTGCTCCCACATCTCGGTGTGCATCGCCGGGCAAAGCAAGACGGGCGCACGGGTGGCGAGCAGCGTCGCCATCAGGAGGTCATCCGACAGCCCGATCCGATAGGCCGCAATCAACCTGGCTGTGGCCGGGGCCACGACGATGAGGTCAGCCTGCTGGCCAAGGGTGGTGTGAGGGATCGGGTCGGCTTGGTCCCACAGCGAGGTCTGGGCCCGCTCGGACCCAAGCGCCGAGAACGTGGCCTCACCGACGAACCGGGTGGCGGCTTCGGTCAGGACCGGTGACACATGGGCCCCGGCATCAACGAGGCGCCGGCACACCTCGACCGCCTTGTAGGCCGCGATGCCACCGCTGACACCGAGCACGACCCGGCGGCCGCTGAGCACCCTCCCGGTTGACGACGGTTCCATGGGAGGGCCCTGGGGCGTCAGCTGGCGTCTTCGGGAGCGTCGGCTGCGGCTTCGGCAGCGTCGGCCTCGGGATCGATGCGGTGGTAGGTGATCTTGTCGGATGCGATCTCTTCAAGGGAGATCGACAGGGGCTTGCGGGACACCGACGTGACCTGAGGGGGAACGATTGCGCCCAGCCCCTCGCCCAACTGGCTGAAGTACGAGTTGATCTGACGGGCCCGCTGGGCCGACAGGGTCACGAGCGTGAATTTGGAGTCAACCCGATCAAGAAGTTCCTCGATCTGGGGTTCCACCATCGTGGAGCGTTGCTGGGCCATCAAAGCTCTCCTCGTCCCAAAGCGTTCACCCGGCGGGAGGCCGGGAGCGATCCAGTATACCGGCGACCTCCTCCACAGCCCGAACCAGGTCGTCGTTCATCACCACTTCGTCGGCTATTGCGCGACCCTCGGTCATTTCGTCCTCGGCCAGCTGGAGCCGTCTGGCAACGTGCTCATCGGCGTCGCCACGACCCCGCAGCCGCCGCTCTAGCTCGTCCAGCGACGGCGGCACCACCAAGACCAGGCGGGCCCCGGGGAGCCGTTCCTTGACCTGACGAGCGCCGTTCACGTCGATCTCCAACAGCACGAAGCGGTCTTCGGGGGCTTCCGGCATTGGCGTGCCGTAGAGGTGTCCGTTGGCGGTGAACTCGTTCCATTCGAGAAAGCCGCCAGCTTCGCGATGGGCGATGAACTCATCGCGGCTCACAAAGACATAGGC
>JBPCMH010000039.1:0-4961 GCA_051002495.1 Acidimicrobiales bacterium | reverse complement strand
AGATACAAGAGGTCGCAGTCCCGTTCGATCGCAGCCTCGATCGCGTCGAAGTCGGTGGTGTCGACCAGGTCGACCTCGATGCCGTATGCCGGCAGGAACTCCGTGAACAACAGGCTGGTGCCGCCGTAGGTGTCCTTGACCGACACGACCTTGGAACCGGGCCGCAGCAGGGCGTGCAGGGTGTTGGAGATCGCCGCCATGCCGGTCGACGCGGAGGTCGCTGCTTCGGCACCTTCGAGGATGCGCACCTTGTCTTCGAACACGGCGACCGTCGGGTTGGTGTTGCGACCGTAGATGTGCCCCTCGAGCTGGCCAGTGGCTACGCCGTACCACTCGTCGAAGTCGTCGTACCCGAACGAGACGCTGTGCACGACCGGTACCTGGGTGGCGCGCTGCATGAGGTACTCGTCTTCGCCGCCCCACACAGCGAGGGTGGCCGGGGTCGGGCGATGGATCGGTTGCTCGGTCATTGGATTCCTCCGGTGGCCATGGTGGTGGCCATGTGGTGATGGTCGTGGTTCGGGTGGACCCGCGGGTGCGTGGTCACGGTGCGGCCGGTGGTTCGGGGGAGCGGTGCGACTCGGGGCCGACCCAGCTCGACACGGCCGACGGTCGTGCGATCATCAGGGCCTGATTGATGCGGTCGATGACCCGCTCCATGTGGTCGCGGCGGACCTCGGACAGGGCGTGCCCGGAGCGGTGCTTGCACGCTTCGATCGTCCTCTCGATCTCGTCGCGAATCGAGGTGAGTTCGAGGTCGAGGTCGAGGCTCGGGAGCATCTGCACGAACGCGCGCGCCGTCTGAGCGTAGAGCTGGTCGTAGATCTTCCGCAATGGCCCGTTCGTCAGGAGTTCGAGCATGATCTCGTGGTACTCGTCGTAGCGGGGCGCGAGCTCGGCGGCCGTTTCGACCTCGTCGAGGCCGGCGAGGCTGGCAACGAGCCGATCGTTGACTTCGGGCGATGCGGGGAGTCGCACGAAGTCGCCCACCAGGTCGGCGATCCGGAGGCGCAGAGCCCAGACCTCGCGCAGCTCCTGGAAGTCGATCGACGAGACCGAGGCGCCGCTGCCGGCACGGATGGTGACCAGACCGTCGTTGGCCAGTCGATCGAGGACGCGGCGAACCGGAGTGCGGCTGACACCGAACTCAGCGGCGATCGCCTGTTCGGTGAGTCGGGCGCCCGGGGCGAGTTCGAGGTGGATGATGCGTTCTCGGAGCGCCCGGTACAGGGCCTCGTTCGAGACTCGTTCGGCTGAAGCGGGGGGGTCGGGCATCATGTCACCGGTGAGGATACATCTCGTATACCATTCGTTGCACTGTGTCGAACGACGTTGAGCTTCCCTTCACCCGTGACGAGTACGACACCCGCCTCGCGAAGACCCGAGCTGCGATGCAGCGCAAGGGCCTCGACGTGCTGGTCGTCTGCGACCCGTCGAACATGGCGTGGTTGACCGGGTACGACGGTTGGTCGTTCTACACGCCGCAGGCCGTCGTCGTGAGCCTTCACGACGACCCCATCTACTGGGGTCGCATCATCGACATCAACGGTGCCAAGCGGACGGTATGGATGGACGAGACCCACATCGTCGGCTACCCCGACCATTTCGTGCAGAGCACCGACGTCCACGCGATGCAGCACCTGGCGAGCACCTTGACCCACCGCGGTCATGCCGACGGCTGGATCGGCGTCGAGTTCGACAACTACTACTACTCCGCGGCGTCGCATCATCACCTGGCCGAGGCGCTCGGTAGCGATCACCTGATCGACGCGACCGGGCTGGTCAACTGGGAGCGGGCGGTCAAGTCGCCAACCGAGCTCGGGTACATGCGGATTGCGGCGTCGATCATCGAGAACGTCTACGCGACAGTGCGCGAACACCTCCGGCCCGGCATCCGCAAGAACGACCTCGTCGCCGAGATCTGTCGCGCCCAGATATACGGCACGGGGGAGCACGGCGGTGACTACCCGGCGATCGTTCCGCTGCTCCCGACCGGCGTCGACGCGTCGGCATCGCACCTCACCTGGACCGACGCACCGATGGAGCGCGGCGCCGGGACGTTCTTCGAGCTGGCCGGCTGCTATCGCCGATACCACGCGCCCCTCTGCCGGACCGCCTACCTGGGCGCGCCACCGACGGAGTTCACCGACGCTGCAGCCGCGGTCATCGAGGGGCTCGACGCGGGTATCGATGCGGCCCGAGCGGGCAACCGGGCCTGCGACATCGCCAACGCCCTGAACGACACGCTCCGCCGTGCCGGCATCAATCGCGACGCTCGCTGTGGGTATCCGGTCGGGCTCAGCTACCCGCCCGACTGGGGTGAGCGCACGATCAGCTTGCGCAGCACCGACGACACGGTGCTCGAGCCCGGGATGACGTTCCACTTCATGCCGGGCATCTGGATGGACGACTGGGGCCTCGAGATCACCGAGACGATCCTCATCACCGAGGAAGGACCCGCGGAGCAGCTCTGCAAGGTCCCCCGCGGCCTGATGATCATCGATTGAGCAGCTCAGTGGTCGAACACGGCACCGAGAAAGCTCTTGGTCCGTTCGTGCTGCGGGTCGCCGAGGAGTTGAGAGGGCACCCCCGACTCGATGATCTGACCGCTGTCGAACATCAGCACCCGGTCCGCTACCTCACGGGCGAAGCCCATCTCGTGGGTGACCAACATCATCGTGGTCTTGCCCGCTTCCGCGATATCTCGCAGAACGCTCAGGACCTCGCCGACGAGCTCGGGATCGAGCGCCGAGGTCACCTCGTCGAACAGCATCACGGCGGGCTCGGTCGCCAGCGAACGCGCGATCGCGACCCGCTGCTTTTGGCCACCCGACAGCTGGCCGGGTGTGTGGTTCGCCTTGTCGCGCAGACCGACGTGGTCGAGCAGCATCAGACCGCGTTCTTCGGCTTCCTCGCGACTCTTGCCCTGCGACTTGATCGGCGCCAGGGTGATGTTCTCGAGCGCGCTCATGTGTGGGAAGAGGTTGAAGTGCTGAAACACCATGCCGGCACTCGCCCGGACTCGGCGGACGTGCTTCTCCTTGGCGGGCTTCAACTGGTCGCCCTGCCGCTCGTGATACAGATGGTCGCCGTTGATCTCGATCGTGCCCGAGTCGATCCGTTCGAGCGTCATGATCACGCGCAGGATCGTGGTCTTGCCAGAGCCGCTCGGCCCGATGATGACGACGCGCTCGCCCGGGTCGACGTCGAGGTCGAGGTCTCTGAGTACGACGTGGTCACCGAATGCCTTGGTGACGTTGCGCATCCGGACGGCGGGCGTGCCGTCGCCGGAGGTCGTGCCTGCTTCGTTAACGGTCATAACCGATGCGCCTTTCGAGACGGCGGATGAGGAATGCGGCCGGGATCGACACGGCCAGGAAACCGAGGCCGACCATGGTGTAGGCCTCGACGGGGCGGAATGTGCTGCTCGTCACGGTGCGGGCGAAGAACAGCACGCCCGTGACCTGGATCGACGACCCGAGCGGGGCGTCCTTGAAGCCGGCCACCAGGTAGTTGCCGAGCGCTGGGAGCACGTTCGGGATCGCCTGGGGCAGGATGACACGTCGCCAGGTGGTGGTCGACGTCAGATTCATCGCGGTGGCGGCCTCCCACTGCCCGGCGGGCACGCTGTCGATGCCGGCCCGGTACGCCTCGGAGCAGTAGGTGCCGTAGTGGATGCCGATACCCATGATCAGTGCCGTCATGGATGACAGCACTCGGACGTTCTCGGGAAGGAAGCCCACCGTTGGGAGCGCGTAGAACAAGAAGTAGAGCTGGATCAGCAGCGGCGTGCTGCGGATGAATTCGATGAAGGAGGCGACCGGCCAGCGCAGGATGCGGTTGTCGGAGCGGCGGCCGAGGGCGAGCGCGAGGCCGAGCACCATTGCGACAGCAACACCGGCGAGGGTGGCTTGCACGGTGATCCAGAGTGCTTCGAGGAAATCGGGGACGAGTGAGAAGAAGAAGTCCCAGTCGAACCTCTTGTCGGGGTCGCCGGTCGCCTCGATCTTGAACGACGCGCCCGATCCGCCGTACTTCCAGATGATGGCGATGAGAACGATCAGTGCGGCGACGACGATCGTGCCGTGGATCTGACGTCGTCTCCTCGGCGACATTTCCGGGTCGTCGTTGGTGGGATGTGAGCGATCATCGGTGATGGTCATCAGGCGTTTCCCGCTCCCGATGCTTGTGGGTCGAGCCGTGGAACCTCGGTGGCGGCCCGACCGGTGCGTTGTTCGTAGCGGGCATTGACGCGACGCTCGCCGAGCCGGAACGCGAGGTTCACGATCTGGGCGAGCACGAAGTAGATGATGAGGCCGTTCACCAACAGCCACGGGACGCTGACCGGGTTGTCGCTGATGGTGCGGTTCACGCGGAGCTTGCTGATCTCGAAGGTGAGGTCGGAGAGACCGATCAACGAGACGAGCGCGGTGCCCTTGAGGATCTCGATCGTGAGATTGCCCATCGGGGGCAGGATGATCGGCATCGCCTGGGGGAGCACGACGTAGCGCACGCGTTGCCCCTCGGTGAGGTTGAGTGCGACGCTCGCCTCGTGCTGACCCTTCGGCACGGACAAGATCGCGCCGCGCACGATCTCGGCGCCGTATCCGCCCATGTTGAGGCCGAGTGCGAGTGACCCCATCAGCAACAAGCTGGGTTGCTCGAAGCCGAACAGGATCGGCAGCGCGAACGCCATCCAGAACAACAGCACGATCGATGAGATGCCGCGCGAGATCTCGACGTACACCAGCGCCGCGCCACGGATCCATCTTCGGTCGGACAGTCGGGCGACGCCGATACCGAGCGAGAGGAAAGCACCGAGCGCGAAAGCGATCGCCAAGACCTGGAGGGTGATCCAGGTGCCTTCCATCAGGCGTTCGTACTGATTGGAGTTGAGGAAGATCTCGCTCATGTGATGGCTCCGCTGGTGCCGACCCGCCGGCTGCACCCCGGTTGGAGTG
>JBPCMH010000038.1:0-5670 GCA_051002495.1 Acidimicrobiales bacterium | reverse complement strand
GCACTAGCCATCCACCTGCGGCGATCAGTGAGAACAAGAACCACTGGATGGCATAGGACAGGTGCGAACCCTCGCTCAAATCGGCTGGCGGCAATGGCGCAGGGAAGTCGCCGGAGCTCGCGCCGGTGACGGCCTGGACCCAGACCGGCGCCAAGTCGTACGGCACCATCGCGTCGAGATCGGCCAGGCGGATGCCGGAGATGACGAGCACTCGACTGGTGCTATCAGATGCCTTCAGGCTTCCTGACTCAGTCGGCCGGGCGATGCCCTCGACCGTGACGACGCCGCTCGGAGGCGCGGCAGCGGGCGTCGGCCACTGTTCCCCGATCTGCTGAGGCACATAGCCCCGATTGATCAGCACCGCTTCACCCTCGCCCACCACGAGGGGCGTGAGCACTTCATAGCCCGGCAGGCCAGCTCTGACTCGCCCGCGAACCAGCACCTCACCACTCGCGTCGAACGTGCCGCTGAGCACGAAACGATATCCGGCAACGTCCGCAGTTGAGCCCGGCCTCGGCGCGTTCGTTCTGGCCGGCGCTGATCCGCGCTGGATGAGTTGAGAGTTGGACGCCCGCCGCTGGTCCAACCGATCCAACTGCCACATCCCCAAGCTCACGAGCGCGGCGACCAAGCCGAGGATCACGACATGGCCGACAAGCCACCGAGGACGAATGAGGAACCGGTACACGGCCGATCACCGTACCGGCGCCCGCTCAGGACGACGCGGTCGGGTTCGGAGCGCTGAGGAGTTCGGCGAAACGCTGCGCCGAGATATTCCCGCCCGAGACCACGACGCCAACTCGAAGCCCCGCGAGCTCAGCACCGAGGCCGGAGAGCAGCGCGGCCACCCCGGTGGCGCCGGAAGGCTCGATGACCAGCTTGCAACGATCGTGCAGCAGCCTCATCGCGTCGACGATCTCGGCGTCGGTCACCGTCACGACTGCCTCGACCAACGCCTCGATGATCGGCAGCGTGATCAACCCGGGCGCGGTCGTCTGCTGACCGTCGGCGATCGTCCGAGGAACCTCGATCTCGACCCGTCTCCCCGCGGCCAGCGACTGACGAACGTCGTCACCCGCGGCGGGCTCTACCCCGATGACCCGCGCATCACCGATATCTCGGGCGGCCAGGGCAGACCCAGAGATGAGGCCACCTCCCCCGACGGGGACCACGATCGCATCAAGGTCTCCCACCTCCTCGAGGAGCTCCCGGACAGCCGTGCCCTGACCGGCGATGACGGCCGGATCGTCGAACGGCTTGACGAGGGGGAGGCCGCGCTCGGCCTGTAGCGCGGAGCCGAGCTCATCGCGATCCTGTTCGTACCGGTTGTACAAGACCACCTCGGCGCCGTAGCCGCGGGTCGCCGCGAGTTTCTCGGGCGGTGCGTCGGCCGGCATGAGTATCACCGCGGGCACGTCGTGGATCCGGGCGGCCAATGCCACGGCCTGCGCGTGATTGCCAGAGGAGAAGGCGGCCACACCGCCCGCTCGTTCCGCCTCCGACAGGCATGCCACCGCGTTGTAGGCACCGCGGAATTTGAAGCTCCCCGTGCGTTGAAACGCCTCTACCTTCAGGAACAGCCGCGCCCCGGTTATCTCATCCAGAGTGGAAGAACGAACAACCGGCGTGCGGTGGGCAACGCTTCGCAGTCGGGCTGCGGCCGCCGCCACGTCAGCAGCGCTGACGGGCAAGGTCGGCTCGGGTTCGACCATGGCGTGCGGTTAGGCCTCGGAGATCGACTTCACGGCATGTCCGCCGAACTGGTTGCGGAGCGCGGCGATCACCTTCATGGACGCCGCATCGTGGTCGCGGCTCGAGAAGCGGGCGAAGAGCGCGGCGGAGATAGCCGGCACCGGGACCGCAAGATCGATGGCCTCCTGCACTGTCCACCGCCCCTCGCCAGAGTCGTCAGCCCAACCTTTGACCTTTTCGAGCTCGGGGTCTTGCTCCAAGGCGAGGCAGAGCAGGTCGAGAAGCCATGACCGCACCACGCTGCCCTCACGCCAGGCCCCGAACGCGGCTGGGGCATCGATACCGAGTGGCGATGCCCGCAGCAACTCGTATCCCTCGCCGTAGGCCTGCATCAGCGCGTACTCGATCCCGTTGTGGACCATCTTGGTGAAGTGGCCCGCACCGACCGGACCAACGTGGGCGTAGCCCCCGCTCGCGGGCGCCAAGGAGTCGAACAGCGGCTGCATACGCTCGACATGCTCTTCAGATCCGCCAACCATCAGCGCGTAACCGTTTTCGAGGCCCCAGATCCCCCCGCTCACGCCGGCATCAATGAAGCCAATGCCCGACGCGTCAAGCAGCTCGGCGTGGCGCAGCGAATCGGTGTAGCGACTGTTGCCGCCGTCGATGACCAGATCACCCGGTGACAGGAGACCCTTGAGCGCATCAACGGTGTCGTTGGTCGGGCCACCAGCTGGCACCATGACCCACACCGCGCGGGGTTCATCCAGCGCGGCGACCAGAGCCTCGAGCGACGCCACCTCGGTCACATCCGGCCGAGCGTCGTACCCGACCACCTCGTGGCCGTCGTTCCGGAGGCGCTCCATCATGTTGGCGCCCATGCGGCCCATCCCGACCAATCCCAGTTGCACGGTGTGCCCCTTCGTCGCTGTCACTTCCTCTCAGTGTCTACCCCGCGACGTTCCCGCACGCCCTACCGATGTTGCAACCGGAGCGGGCCCAACGGCGCTTATGCCGGTGATCCGGTTCTGACCCAAATGTATTACAGTTCGTGATACGGTGAGACGCATGACGCAAGCGATCTCCGTACGGCTCGATGATGAAGCGGAGCGGGCCCTCCGCGCGTTGGAAGCAACCGGGCTGTCGCGATCCGACGCGATTCGCAGCTCCCTGATCGCCTCTGCTCGTCGACTGCGTGAACGTTCGGTGGTCGCTGCCGAGGCCGCCTCGCTCGACGCTGACGACGACGACCGTGAGGAGATGCTCGCCGTCGCTGGGCTGATGGAGTCACTCCGTGCTCCGGGGTGACGTCCACCGGTTCAAACTGCCCAAGGGTGTCGGACACGAACAACACGGCGACCGCTTCGGCGTCGTCGTCCAGGCCGATGAGTTCCTCCCACGCTCGGTCGTGATAGTTGCGCCGACGTCCACGAGCGCCCGCTCCGCGTCCTTTCGGCCCGAAATCGACGTCGATGGTCAGACCACTCTGGTACTGGTCGAACAACTCGGGGCCGTCGACGCGTCTCGACTCGGTGATCTCTGCGGCCACCTCAGCCGCGAAGAACTATGGGGAGTCGACGAAGCTCTGACGACGGTTCTCGGCCTCGACTGACCACAAGTGAACCGCACCTACCGTGCTTCATGGACGGCGAGCGCGGTATGGCGTGCGAGCACCTCGAAATCCAAGTCGGCGTGCAGAACAGCGACGTCCTCGCGCACCGCTACCGCCGCGATCAGGCAGTCGATCAGCTTGCGGACGGTCTCACCGCTTCGCCGGCAGGACCGGTAGAGCGATGCGGCGGACTCATGGTCGGCCGGTCCTGTCGGAAGGACCGTTGCCCGGGCGAGGAGGCCGCGAAGCTGACGCAGATGGACCTCGTTTCTCGCTCCAGCCAAGATCTCCATCCGGACCGGGTCACAAACCGCGATGTCGGCGGCGAGGAGTCGATCCACCTCGACGCACGCGGCCGACCTGGTGTCTCGGAGGAACTCGATCCAAGCCGAGGTGTCGATCAGGATCATGCGATGCGGCCCGCTCGCATGTCGTCCAGATCACCGTCCCACCCAGAACCTCGCAGAGCTCGGGCGTCGTCGAGGTCGAGGGCCTCGGAGGCGACCAGCCGGAGCGCATAGTTCACCGCATCGCGCTTGGAGGCAAGGTGGTAACGGTTCATCACCGTCTCGCAAGCGTCGTCATCGATGTCGATGTTTGTGCGCGTCATACACCAAGTATACACCTCGCATACACCACGCGCAGAAGAGCCGGGTTTGGCATCTGTCTGAGCCGCCCCTACTGACGGAGCGCCGCGGGCGCAGGTAGGCGAGGCACGCTTCGCCATGCGGCGCGGTCACCGGCCAATCGGCTGACAGGCGGGATGACCGAAACCGAGGGGTCTCCCGGTGAACGGGCGACTGCTCGTATGAAGGATTGGCACCTTCGAGGCGATGCGATGGACGAGGACGGTCGGCGTTACCGCGTCTGGGGAGGGTCGCGTTTCGAACGAGAGGGCCGGCTCAATTATGACGAGGAGCGCTGTGAGCAACTGGTGGGTCACGCCGTAGCGGCTGGGGCTGTCATGGCGCCTGTGTCTAGGAGGCGCGGCGTCGTAGGTCTTCCGCGATTCGGCTCTTGGCCTGAGACTCTCGCCCGCCACAACCCACGTTCTCGGCGCGCGTTCTGGGCGACTTGCGGCGAGCAGATCACTCGACGCCGACTCGGTCGCGGTGTGGAACTGCGGGGTGAGCGTCCGCGCTATCGCTGGATCGGCGCTCCTCGCGCGCGCCACCGACGGCGTCGTTATGCGCGCGGGCGTGGAGGCACCAGATCGCCGATTCGGTGTGGATGAGTAGAACCTGTTGCTCGACGACAACGACAAGGTCACGACCTTCGACCGGCTACAAGCCGCGCGGCCGGCCCGTGTCATCGTCTCGTCCGCCTCTCCGGTTCTTGTCGCGCTGAACGCCTGCGCGTCCAACTCGCGGCGGAGGGGTGGAGATTGCGGCGTCGAGCAATGCCTGCGCGGACCATCGCATGAGCTTGCGTGCGTCTGGTCGGGACAGTCCGGCGATGTCGACGAGCCAAACGAGTGCCTCGATGCCGGTGGTGGCCCGCACTGCGACCACGAGCGCCTGCAGTTCCGGGTCGGATAGGGGCACTCGCCCTTCCAGCGCTTCTTTGATCCAGCCGATCGCCCTGCCTTGGCGCAGTGGCAGGTCGGTTTCGATGTCATGTTCGAGCGCCCAGCGCAACATCGTGCGTTGCTGCGCCTCGGTGTCCAGAATCATCGCGGTGAAGGCGTTGACCACAGCGTCAAGTCGTCCGCCAGCGTCGTTGGGTGCGTTCGCCGGCAGCATGCTCGCCTGCTGCATCTCCGGGTGCGCGGCCAGCAGCAGCGCCCGTTTGGTCGGAAAGTAGCGGTAGGCCGTCGTTCGTGAGATCGACGCGGCCGTCGCCGCGTCTTCGACCGTCACCGTCCTTCCGGCGGCGACGAGCTCGCGCGCGGCAGCCACGAGCGCCTCGCGCGTGCGTCGCTTCTGCTGGGAGCGACCGCCCTGCTCATACGGGGTTGACATCACCTTCATGTTACGCGACGCTCGTCATGGGACGGATGTCCCATAAACTAGAGGAGACTGGGATGACGGGAGTCGCTGGTTCGATCGTGCGGGGACAAGCGGAGGGCGAGCGGCGGTGGTTCTACGGCGGGGGTGTCCACGTCTGGAAGGCGACCGCCGAAGAGACCGGGGGAGCGTTTCTGCTGTTCGAGGACCGGATGACGCAAGGCAAGGTCACCCCGCTCCACACCCATCCCGACTCCGACGAGTCCATGTTCGTGCTGGAGGGCGAGATCCTCATGCACATCGACGGAACCGACCACCGAGTCGGGCCCGGCGGCCTCGCCGTCGCCGGCCGCGGGATACCCCACGCATTCATGGTCACCTCGCCCGAGGTGCGGCTGCTGTGCCTGCACACCCCAGGCT
>JBPCMH010000037.1:0-3957 GCA_051002495.1 Acidimicrobiales bacterium | reverse complement strand
CCCGCCGCTCGTGAACGGGAGCGGCGTCGTGGATGCCGGGAGCTCCGAGGACGAGTGGAACGTGCCTGACACGTTGCTATCGAAACTCGGCGCGTTCACCACCAAGACCGTGACTGCGCACCCTCGGTCCGGCAATCCGCAGCCGTGGGCGGAAAGCTTCGGTGCCGGAACGCTCGTCAACGCCGCTGGTATCACCAACCCTAGAATCGGCGCCGCGATGCGCGAATGGGCCGTGCTCCCGAGGCGGCTCGGCATACCGATCATCGTCAGCATCGGCGGCGATCCTGCCACCCTGCCCGAGCTCGCCGAGCAGGTCGTGCGTGCCGGCTGGGCATCGGCGATCGAGCTCAAACTCTCGTGTCCAAACGTCGACGGCGGGCTCGTTGCAGCGGATCCGGGGGCAGTCGCCGATGTCGTCTCTCGCGTGCGCGCGCGCACGGCGCTGCCGCTGCTCGCCAAGTTGACGCCGGCTTGTGGCGCGGTCGCGGTCGTCGCTCGCGCAGCGGTCGACGCTGGCGCGGATGCCCTCACATGCGGCAACACGATGCCGGTACGAGCGCTGGACGCATCGGGGGCGCCCCTCCTTGGCGCCGGCGCTGACGGTGGACTATCGGGCGTTGCACTGCACCCGATCGCGCTGCGCATGATTGCCGAAGCGCGGAGCGCCGTCTCGGTCCCGATCATCGGCCTGGGCGGCGTTGACGGGCTCGCCGCGGCGCGCCGGATGCAGGCCGCCGGGGCAGCGGTCATCGGTGTCGGTACGGGGGTCGTACATGATCTCTCGCTCGTGGCGATGCTCGCCTCGGCAGCCGCACGGGTGGCGTCGTCACCCGATCCCTCGACCCGGGAATGACCGTTCGAGTCACCCTCGTCGCGAAGAAGTGGCCGCAACTCGGAGGAATTGGGGCCGCTCCCGGAGGGATTGTGAAACTGGTGCCGTGACCCCGTTGCCGCAGCCTCCACGCATGGCTATGATGCCTCGCCATGCCCCCGAAGACTTCCAGCCAGACTCCGGTCAGATCGCCCTCGCAACGTATGGAAGCGTTGCAGAAGGCGAATGCGATCCGTTCTCAACGCGCCCAGCTCAAGAAGGAGCTCAAGGGCGGCGAACTGGAGATCGTCGCCGTGCTGCAGGCTCCGCCGGAGTTCCTCAGGACCGCCAAGGTGATGGACCTGCTGCTCGTCGTTCCGAAATTCGGCAGGGTGAAGGCGGCCCGCGTGCTGACACGCTGCCGCATCAGCCAGGCCAAGACCGTCGGCGGACTCTCCGAACGCCAGCGCACGGAGCTGTGCGAGACCCTCGTGAAGCACAGCTCGGCGAATTGACCTGACGTGAGTGGCCCAGCCCCCGATACCGGCTCGCGCCCGCGCCGCGTGTTCGTCGTCTCGGGTCCATCCGGCGCCGGCAAGGGCACACTCATCCGCGGCGTGATGAAGTACTTTCCGAGCCTCGACGTGGCGATCAGCGCGACCACACGTGCAGCGAGGCCCGGTGAGGTGCACGGTCGCGAGTACTGGTTTCACACCGACGAGGAGTTCGACGCGCACCTCGCCTCCGGCGACCTGCTCGAGCACGTCGAATTCGCTGGTAACCGCTACGGCACGCTCTCCTCGGAGATCGAGCGACTGCACGAGCACGGCAGCCACGTCATCCTCGAGCTGGAGCTCAACGGGGCGCTTGCCATCGAGGCCGGTCCGATGGCTTCCACCCTCGTCTGGATCGAATCTCCGGACTTCGAGGAGCTCGAGCGAAGACTGCGTTCTCGGGCCAGCGACACGACCGAGGAGATCGCTCGCCGGATGGAGGTAGCACGGTCCCAGGTGGATGCGAAGCGCCATTTCCAGTATGTTGTCGTCAACGACGACCAGACACGGGCGATCGCGGAGCTTCACGCGATCATCGAGCGTGAGCTCGCCTCGCCACTGGTTGGCTGACCGACAAGGGGAATTACGGATGTCCATCCAACTCAAGGTCGACGAGTATCTCGAGAAGGTCGACGGCTCCAAGTATGCACTCGTGCAGGTTGCGGCCAAGCGAGCTCGGCAGATCAACGACTACTACCACCACCTCGGTGAGGGTATGTCCTACGACGAATTTCCTCCACCGCTCATCGAGTCGCACTCGAAGAATTACCTGACGCTCGCGCTCGAGGAGATCGCGAGCAACAAGATCAGGATCGAGTTTCCCTCCACCTGACTGAACCGACTTCGTGACGAACGAGCCCGACGACCTCCATGGTCGGTTCGGGCTCTTTCTTCATGTCGGCTGCCTCCGATGAAATCGGCAATTTCCCCGTCGGTATGTCGTCTGTTTGACGTGTGATGGTTTCGGCACGATTCGGGTCGTGGCCTACCTGAAGCTGCAATGCGGTCAATACACCCCGCTTGGGTTCAAGCACCTACTTCGTCCGGTCGATACGTCTCACACGGGCGAGAGGTAACGGGGAATCCACCGAGTGACGAGGTTCGCACAGCGAAGTGAGGCATTGCCGCAGCATGCGGCTGGCTCACGTGTGCGCCCAAAGCTCGAGGTCGTTGCCGATTCGTCGGCCACCGCCAGCCGGTTCGCCACGATCTTTCCGATCGTCGCACTCGCATTCGTCGCCGTGGCGTCGGTCGCGATCGCCCAGGTGGTCCGCTCCGACCGCGCCGGACACTCGGTCTCCTCCGCCTCGCTGCTGGAGCTGACCCGGCCGCTGCCGGCGTTCATCGCCGAGCCGCTCGGAAGTCCCGTCGCCGACCACACGACGATGCCCAACGCGAACTTCCCCGGCCGGCTCGGCGACCCGCTGACCGCTGGCTTCTCCGACACCGACACCCGACAGGCCGGGTTCGCGCTGCTGGATCCGCCCCGGACCATCGAACGCGCCGACTTCGAGTACGGCGTCCGCTTCAGCACCCCGCAGTTCGACGTCGTCCAGGACATGGCGACCGACCTGCTGCGAGAGCAGATCGTCGTCCATGAGCGACAGGGCGTGAAGACCTGGCGCTGGCGCATCGCCGGCCCCGGCACCGCCACGCTCGAAGCGGACGGATCGATCGCCCTCTCCAACGGCTCGAAGATCATCCCGCCACGGCTCTACGACGAGCAGGGCGAGACCCTTGACGTTCCCGGGCTCGCCTGGCGCCTCGACGGCAGGGAGTTCAGCCTCACGATCGACGACGCGACGCTCGCGCTTCCCTACGTGATCGATCCCGACACCTCCACGCCGATCCTCGCGCTTCGATCCATCACCACCGGCAGCCCGTGCGCCGCCGTGAACGGCACGACGATACTCATCCGCTCGAAGGACTGCACCGGTGCGTTCGACGTGCGGATCATGGCCTACGATCGTTGGCAGAGCATCGACCCCGCCGACACCGCCGGGCTCGGCACGGGTGTCGGCACGTCCGACTACGGCATCCAGTGGGGCCCGCCAGGGGCGCCACTCAACTCGACCGGTTGGGCGAACTGGACCCCGGCCGCCGCCGCACGCCAGGCCGGTGCGCGTCACGGCGCGAACGTCTCGTGCTGGAACAACACGACGCTGAGCGGACCGGCGAGCGGCTCCGGTATCGACAATCGGCTCGACTACGACGGAGATTCGGGAATCCTCTTCAACACGTCTGCCGACAACCCGGCCAACGCCGGCGACCCGTTCTCTCCGGCGTCGTTGCTGAATCCGCTTCCGCCGAGCACGCCCCCGTACAGCAACGCGATGTCGTGCCGCTGGACCGGCTACCTCACCGGGCGCGGCTCCGGAAATTACAACGTTCGACAACTCGTCGACGACGCCGCCCGCTTCGACGTCGGCGCGGGGCCCGACGACGGCTTCACCAACTTCAACAGCTGCACCCCCAACACGTGGCAGAACTGCAACCTCAACTCGCCCGTCACGGTGCCCACGTGGACGAACGCGAATTCCGCGCCAGTGAACTTCGACACCCCGAACGCCGCGCGACCGTTCACCTTCACCT
>JBPCMH010000036.1:0-3139 GCA_051002495.1 Acidimicrobiales bacterium | reverse complement strand
CAGGGTCACACGACCGCGCCTCCCTGGGATGCGCCTCCCGGTCGGTGGTGGATTCAGACCGTGCTCGCCCCCTCTACTTGTCCGGGTCGGTCCTTGTCTCCAGCCACGCCTCCACGTCCGCCTGCCGGTAGCGGACGTGCTTGCCAACCTTGATGCCTCGCGGCCCGGTGCTCTCGTACCGCCAGCGGTAGACGGTCGCCAGCGGGACGCCCAGGTATTCGGCGAGCTGTTGGGGCGACAGGAGGGCGTCGCCCAGGGCTACTGCAGTGTCTGCCATCGGTTCACCTCGTGGGTTGAACGGATTGCCGTGAGACGGCCGCGTTCCTCCGCGACGGTCGTCGTCCTCTCCCTTCTCGTTGCCACGCGCCCACGTCTGGCCACGATGGCCGAAGGGAGTTGCCATTTGCCCGCCACAGATGTGACATCCTCGAGGCCGCCGATCGGGCTGCGTGGATGCATGCGAGCGTGAGGGTCGTCGCTGCGTTCCATGCGTGCAGTGCGAGGTGGGGATGAGGGGCCCGCTGCGTTCGGTCAGCCATGGGCGATCAGGCACTGCCCCACGGTGCAACAGGACCAGTCGACGAACCCTTGTCCGGTTGCCCATCCCTCGTCCGCTTCGATCCTTGAGGTTCGGTGGTGCGTTGAGGCGCCCCCGTGGGGAGGCGTCCTGATGAAGTGCGTCGTGTGCGGCGGCGTAGACCCTGGAAGCGAGTTCCCGAGGCTGCGCGACAGCGACCAGGCCTCACCCATCCGAGGAGCAGTGCCGCGACTGCCGGAATCGCGCGACACCTTGAGGCCAACTGGCTCATGCTCGTTGGCACTTGCCTGGTGATCAGACGCTCGCGATCCTCAGGTGTTTGAGGAAGGATTGACGCGTGGACGCAGCATCTGAACGCTTTGTCGAAAGGTTGGGTCGAGGTCCGGCTGCGCTCTTGCTTGGGCAAAGCCACCTCGCCCTCGGCGGGGCGACAGATGCCCTACTCGAAGCGCTCCGCCGCAAGCTCGACGTGGCAGGCGACACCGGCGGCTACTCCGCTCTACTAGGCCACCCGGTTGCAGCCGAAAGCGGGTTTCTCGATTGGCTTGCTGAACGATCTCGGAGGTTCGCTGCCTCCGAACATCTCGAAGTCATTGCTCAGTATCCCTGGGTAGGCGTGTGGTCCTCGGCGATCGACTCGATCTGGGCGGATGTGTTCGAGAAGTCGTGGCGCGAAGTGCAGAAGGTCTTCACGGAGACATACCGCCCGCCGGACCCGAGAAATCGACACCGACTTCATTGCACGTACTTGTATGGATCCGTCAATCGATCCGACCCAGAAGAAGGCGCTCCGACCACGCGAGTCGAGTACCTCCAACGACGAGGGACGGCCCAAGCACTCGCTCGTCGGCTCATCCCCATCGTCGGTCCGACCGGAACGCTCGCAGTCGAGGCATTCGGCGTCGATGACTGGTTCACAGTTGATGACCTGGTCGGGCTGGTTGCACAGATGCAGCCCGAGCAGTGCCATGTGTTCAGTGCGGACCAATCGCTGCTCCAGAGACCAGAGATCGTGGAGCTAATGACGCGCCGGCTCCTCGTCGCGCATCAGGGTTCGCTGGCCGGAGCCCTCGCAGCAGCGCACGAAGCCGGCATCTTGGAGCTTGGAGCAACGGCCGAAGCCGGCGACCTCCAACGGACCGTCTCCTTCGCAGGCCGCGCTCACACCGTGCCTCGCGACCTCTGGGTCGAATTCACGTCCGCTGCACATCTCCTCGCCATGGCCTCGACAGAGTCGACCCACTGCCCGACCTTGGGCAGTTCTGTACCCGTGAGCATGTTCGGCTTGGTATCGCCTGACTGAGGCGCTGTCGGCGAGTCCGGCCTCGGACGACCTGGCCGCCCGTCGTGAGCGACCGTTGCGCAGGGCCAGAGCCCGGCTGCGTCTCCGCCTGGTGGGCTCGCGGCCGACAGCGCCCCGCAACATGAAGATGCAAGTGTGTGCCGTCATCCTGTCGTTGCTTTTGATGTTGCTTGTCGTCCGCGTTGCGGCAGGAGATCTGCTGCTGGCGTCGCGGGGCCGTGGTGCTGGCGGGGTTGCGCGGATGCAGCAGGCCCTTGCCGAAGTGTTCGGAATGGTCACCGACAAGCTGAAACACCTCGAGCCACCGGTCCTCACATCCTCACCACCGCGAGGATCACGGAGACACCGGACACCGCGCCGGCGTCCCTGCACGCCCGCCACCCAGCAAGATCAACCAGTCCGCGCTCCCGCCACGGGTCGATCACCGATGATCGTCGGGGCGCTGATGTGCGGCTGCCTCGATGAAGTCCCGGACGGCGTCGCGGCTGTCCTCGTGGCGCCACACCAGGGCGAGCTCGCTCGGCGGGATCCCGGACACGGGCACGGCGACGATCCCCTCGCGCTGGTAGATGGCGGCGTTGCCTTCGGCGACGAGGGCGATGCCGAGGCAGTTGGCGACCGCCTCGAACGCCTCGTCGGCGTTGTGGGCGACCGCCCCGATGACGGGCTTGGCGCCGTCCCGCTGGTCTGTGGCGAGCCAATGGTCGCGCAGCGCGCCGGCCTGCGTGGGGAGGGCCACGAACGGCTCGTCTCGGAGCTCGGCGAAGCGCACTCGTCGGCGGCCTGCGAGACGGTGGCGGGTGGACACGGCGACCAGGCGGGGTTCAGTGGCGACGACCCGCCAGCGGAACACGCCGGCGTCGGGGACGGGCAGCCAGGCGAAGGCGACGTCGACGGTGCCGTCGCCGAGCCCGCAGGTGGCGTCCTCCCACGGAACCTGGGTGAGCTCGATCCGCCAGCCCGGTCGGCGCCGTTGGAACCGCTTGGTGATGGGAGGCAGCAGGCCGCGTCCGACGCTGGTCTGGATGCCCACGCGCAGCACCGCCGCCTCACCGGCGGCGGCGTCGCTGGCGGCCCGCTGGGCTTCGTCCCAGCGCTGCAGCAGGTCTCGCACGTGCGGCAGGAGCGCCCGACCGGCAGCAGTGAGCGTGGTGGTGCGCTGGTCCCGCTCGAAGAGGTCGACGCGGAGCTCGAGTTCGAGGCGGCGGATCTGCTTGGACAGCGCCGGCGGTGAGACGAACAGCCGCTGCGCCGCCCGGGTGAAGTGCAGCTCGTCGGCGACGGTGACGAAGTAGCGC
>JBPCMH010000035.1:0-12594 GCA_051002495.1 Acidimicrobiales bacterium | reverse complement strand
GATCCGATCGGCACGGCGGTCGGACTGACCTGTTCATCACCCCGGGGTTCGAGTTTCCGATCGTCGACGTTCTGATGACCAACTTCCACATGCCTAGGTCGACGCTGCTGCTCATGCTGGCCGCGTTTGTCGGTCCGTCATGGCGGTCGTTGTATGACGTGGCGCTCGCGGAGGGGTATCGGTTCCTCTCGTTCGGCGATGCGATGTTGGTCAGCCGGCACGGAGCGACCCCGTGACGATCACACCGATCGAGGTCGAGGCCACCGACGGCAAGGCCCGTGTCGGCGTGGTGACCACCCCGCGGGGCACGTTCCGAACCCCGGTGTTCATGCCGGTCGGAACACGAGGAGCCGTCAAAGCCATGGCCGCGCCAGACCTCGAGGATCTCGGGGCTGAAGTGGTGCTGGGCAACACCTACCACCTCATGTTGCGGCCGGGCGCGGATGTCGTGGCCGAGCTCGGGGGCCTCGGCGCGTTCTCCGGGTGGAACGGGCATACCTTGACCGACTCCGGCGGGTACCAGGTGTTCTCGCTCTCACCTGATGTGGACGATGACGGGGTCACGTTCCGCTCCACCTACGACGGGTCGACGCACCGTCTCACCCCGGAGGGCGCGGTGGAGGTGCAGCAGCAGATCGGGGCTGACATCCAGATGGTGCTCGATGTCTGTCCGCCCCTTCCGTCGCCACCAGAGGTGCTTCGGCTGGCAGTCGAACGAACAACGGCATGGGCGACCAGAGCCCGCCGACACCACACCCGCGAGGATCAGGCGCTCTTTGGGATCGTCCAGGGTGGGGTTGATCCGGTGCTGCGGGCCGAGGCCGCGGCCCGAACCGTGGCCATCGACTTCGACGGCTACGCCATCGGAGGGTTGTCCGTAGGGGAGGACCGCGATGAGATGCTCCCGGCACTGGACGCGGCGGTCGAACTCCTCCCGCACGATTGCCCTCGATACCTGATGGGCGTCGGTGATCCGATCGGGTTGGTCGAGGGCGTCGCCCGAGGAATTGACATGTTCGACTGCGTGCTACCGACCCGATTGGCCAGACACGGCACCATGCTCACCAGCCAGGGGCGGGTGAATCTGAAGAACGCGGTGCACGCCCGCGACAGCGGCCCGCTCGACGCCGCCTGCGATTGCCAGGTCTGCGGTCGTTGGTCTCGTGCCTACCTCCGCCATCTGCTGCAGGTCAACGAGCCAACGGCCCTTCGCTTGCTGTCCTGGCACAACCTGGCCTGGACCCTCGGGCTCATGGATTCGATCCGGGCCGCGGTAGCCGCCGGGACCTTGAACGGCTTGCGACGCGACCTGCGCGCTGTCTGGGGCTAAGGTCGCGCCGCTCCTTCGGCCCTCTTTCATTGGATCGGTATGGAAATTCTCATCTTCTGGGCGCTCATCGGTGGCGCCATGTGGTTCCTCCTCATTCGTCCGCAACAGCAGCGGGCCAAGGCGCAGCGCGCCCTGGTGCAGTCTCTGGAGGTTGGCGACGATGTCGTCACCATCGGCGGCATGCTCGCAACCATCGTCGCCCTCGAGGGTGATGAGGTGGTCGTTGAACCTGCGCCCGGGCTGCATCTGCGGTTCCGACGGCCGGCGATCAGTGGTCGGGTTCCTGACCCGGTCGACCTGACCGGCGATGATGACGACAACGGCGATGATGACGACATGATTCGATGAAGCGAACCCGTCCGGTATCTCTCATCGTGATTCTTTTCGTTGCATTCGGCGGGCTGGCCGCGACGTTGTGGGCCGGCTGGTCGCCCGCCCTCGGTCTCGACCTGCAAGGTGGGGCGTCGGTCGTGCTGCAGCCAGACCGCAAGGTGGCCAACGACGTCCTCGAACAGTCGATCGAGATCATTCGCAGCCGCGTTGATGCGCTTGGCGTCGCCGAACCCGACATCAGCCGGCTCGGTGACACAATCGTGGTGCAGTTGCCCGGCGTGAAGGACCAGGAGCGGGCGCTATCGATCGTGGGCCAAACCGCCGAACTCCGCTTCCGCCCGGTGCTGGCCGAGTTGCCACCCGAGGATCCGACCCTGGCGCCGACAACGACCACCGCGCCAGGCGACGACCCCGCCGCATCAGACGAGTCGACGACCACGACGACGGCAGCCGCTTCGCCCACGACGACCCAGTTGTTAACGGAAACCACCGTGCCAGCCGGGACCAGCCCTCGTGAGGAGGATCAGCCTGAGAGCGAGGTGATCCTGCCCGAGTACGACAAGTCAGGCGAGGTTGCGAAGCGATTCCAACTCGGTCCGGCCCTGCTGACCGGACGCGCCGTTGACACGGCATCGGCCCGCGCCCCCCAGGGGATTGGCGGAGAGTGGCAAGTCGACGTGGAATTCACCGGCTCGGGCTCCACCGAGTTCAACAACGTCGCCGCGTTGTGCTTCGACGGCACACCCCAATGCCCATCTCGTCGGCTCGCCATCGTCCTCGACGGCGTGGTGAAGTCGGCCCCGGCCATCCAGGCTCGTGACTTCGCCGGTCGGGCCCAGATCACCGGCAACTTCTCCGAGTCAGAAGCCAAGGATCTGGCGCTGGTACTCCGGTTCGGCTCGCTGCCCGTCCAGCTGGAGCCCCAGGCGGTGCGCACCGTGTCGGCCACGCTCGGTCATGACTCGCTTCGGGCGGGCATCATCGCCGGTATCGGCGGGCTGATTCTCGTGTTGCTTTACATCATCTTTTACTACCGGGCTCTTGGGCTGGTCGTGGTGCTGGGCCTGACCGTCTGGGCGTCGCTGGAGTGGGTCATCATCTCCGCCCTCGGCGAAAACTACGGCCTGGCGCTGAGCTTGGCTGGCGCGGTGGGCATCATCGTCTCCGTCGGCATCACCAGCGACTCCTACATCGTCTACTTCGAGCGGTTAAAGGACGAGATCAGATCGGGCAAGACGATCCGCTCCGCCGTTGACCGCGGCTTTGCCCACGCCTTCCGAACGATTCGCACCGCAGACATCTCGTCGCTCATCGGCGCTGGGTTGCTGTACTGGCTCACGGTCGGACCCGTTCGCGGGTTCGCGTTGTTCCTCGGGCTGTCGACGCTGCTTGACCTGGTTGTCGCCTACTTCTTCACCCGGCCGGTGGTGGCGTTGTTGACCCGCAACAGTTTCTTCACCGAGGCCAAGCACGTCGGTATCGCCCGTGGGCTGGCTGCAGCCCCGACCGGGAGCGTTTCGTGACCGACCCGATCATTCAGGAGCGAGGGCTATTCGGCCGGCTCTACCACGGCGAGACCGCCTTCGACTTCGTTGGCCAGCGCTTGCGGTTCTGGGTGCTGTCCTGCGTCGTCATCGGCGTCGGTATGGCCGCCTTCGGTTTCAACGGGCTCAACCTGGGGATCGACTTTAAAGGTGGTACTTCCTGGGAGGTGCCAGCGGCAGAGCTTTCGGTCGCCGATACCCGCACCGCGCTGCAGCCGTTCGGGCTGGCTGACGCCAAGGTGCAGCAGCTTGGTCGCGGCGCCGACCAAGCTGTCCGGGTGCAGGCCAGCACGGTCAGCGAGGAAGTGCGCAACGACGTTCGTGAAGCCTTGGCCGAGGTAGGCGGCGTCGACGCTGGCTTGGTCAGCGTGAACGAAGTCGGTCCTACCTGGGGCTCCGACATCTCGTCCAAGGCCTTGCGTGCGCTGGTCTCCTTCCTGATCGCCATCGCCATCTACATCTCGCTCCGGTTCGAGTGGAAGATGGCCATCGCCACGCTGGCCGCGCTGGTGCACGACCTGTTGGTCACCGTCGGCGTCTATGCCATCGTTGGGTTCGAGGTGACGCCGGCGACGGTGATCGCCACGCTGACCATCCTGGGCTATTCGATCTACGACGGCATCGTGGTCTTCGACCGCATCGAGGAGAACACCAGGGGCATGGCCGCGAGCGGCCGCATGACCTATGCCGACATGGTCACCCTGTCGCTGAACCAGATGCTCATGCGATCGATCAACACGTCGTTGACGTCTCTTCTGCCGGTGTTCTCGCTGCTGGTGATCGGTGCTGGCTTTCTCGGTGCGGTCACCCTGCAGGACTTCGCGCTGGCCTTGTTCATCGGACTCACCGCCAGCACGTATTCGTCGATCTTCGTGGCCGCTCCGATTCTCGCGGTGCTGAAGGAGCGGGAGCCCAGGTACGCGGCCATCAAGACGCGGCTATCGACTCGGAGCGGCACCGTCCTTACTCCGGCGGCGGCCGCGGCCAGCGCGGGTGGTGGCGCCGACTCGGTCGAGGCAGACGCGGGCGGCTCGAAGCGACCCAACGTCATCTCCTCGCCGCGTACCGGGCAGGCGCCGCGGCCCCGCAAGAAGGGCAAGCGCCGCTGAGGGATCACGACGAAACTACTTGAGCAGTCGGTGCCGTCCCCCGGGATGGCCCACCCGGGCCGCTAGCGTGGAGCCATGTCAGTCGACGCCGCGTGGTTGAAGGACCACATCCGAGACGTTGCTGACTTCCCCAAGCCTGGGGTCGCCTACAAAGACATCACACCGTTGCTCGGCGACGTCGACGCCTTCCGATTCGCGGTCGACGCGCTCGCGGATCACTTTGCCGGACAGCCCGTCGACAAGGTCATCGGGGTCGAGGCGCGAGGGTTCATCCTGGCCGCGCCGATCGCGTACCGGTTCGGAGCGGGTTTCGTGCCCGTCCGGAAGGCAGGCAAGTTGCCGTGGTCGGTCGAGGCTCAGGAGTATGAGCTGGAATACGGCACCGACCGTCTTGAGGTGCATCGCGACGCGGTCGCCCCCGGCGAGAAGGTCGTTGTGATCGACGACGTTCTCGCCACCGGAGGAACCGCCGCGGCCACCGTCGCGCTCGTCGAGGCCCTCGGCGGGCAAGTCGTCGGCATGGGGTTCGTGATCGAGCTCGGCTTCCTCGGTGGTCGGGCAAAGCTTGGTTCGACCGATGCCGTCTCCCTGATCAGTTACGACTGAGGGGAGGAGGGCAGCGATGGCCACCACCGACCGCATCCGGGTCCTGCCGTGGCGCCGCAACCCTTCGCCCGGTGCGAGCCGGCCGATCTCGCTGCTGCTGGCCACCTATCGGCGGCGTCATCCCCGAGCTGAGACCAGACTCCTCGAGCTGGCCTACGAGCGGGCCGAGCACGCCCACACCGGCGTGGTACGCAAGTCAGGCGAGCCGTATGTGACCCACCCGCTGGCGGTGGCACAGATCCTGGCCGAGTTGGGCATGGACGATGTCACCATCGCCGCCGCGCTCCTCCACGACGTCGTGGAAGACACCGGCCTCACCGTCGACGACCTCGCCGAGGAGTTCGGCGATGAGGTGGCGGCGATCGTCGACGGCGTCACCAAGCCCGACCGTATTCGCTTCGACTCTAAAGAAGCCCAACAGGCCGCGTCGATGCGCAAGATGCTCATCGCCATGGCCAAGGATCCTCGGGTCCTCCTGATCAAACTGGCCGATCGACTGCACAACATGCGGACGATCGCGGCGGTGGTCGAGTTCAAGCAGAAGCGGACGGCGCAGGAGACCCTCGACATCTCCACGCCGCTCGCCCACCAGTTCGGCATCCAGGACATCACATGGCAGCTCGAGGATCTCGCTTTCGCCGCGCTGCATCCGAAGCGGTACGCCGAGATCGAGCAGATGGTGGCCACTCGTTCTCCCGAACGCGACATTTACTTGGCCCAAGTGGTCGACGTGGTGAGGGACCGGCTGCGAGGGGCCGGCATCCAGGCCGAAGTCACCGGGCGGCCAAAGCATCTGTATTCGATCTACGAAAAGATGGTCGTGAAGGGCAAGGAGTTCGACGAGATCTACGACCTCGTCGGCATTCGTGTGATGGCCGGCAGCCAGAAGGACTGCTACGCCGCGCTCGGCGCGATCCACTCGCAGTGGAAGCCTGTCCCTGGCCGGTTCAAGGACTACATCGCCACGCCCAAGTTCAACCTCTACATGTCGCTGCACACCACGGTGGTCGGCCCCCAAGGCAAGCCGCTCGAAGTCCAGATCCGCACCTACGAGATGCACGCCAGGGCGGAGTTCGGGATTGCCGCACACTGGGGCTACAAGGAGAACGCGTCGGCGACCGACGTTGCCTGGTTGCAGGGCGTTGTCGACTGGCAATCCGAGACCAACGACCCGGCTGAGTTCCTTGAGTCGTTGAAGCTCGACCTCGACCAAGACGAGGTGTATGTGTTCACCCCCAAGGGTGAAGTCGTCACCTTGCCGGTGGGTGCCACTCCGGTCGACTTCGCCTACGCCATCCACACCGAAGTGGGCCACCGGTGCATCGGCGCGAGGGTGAACGGGCGTTTGGCCCGACTCGATGTCGAGTTGGCCTCGGGCGACACCCTGGAGATCTTTACCTCGAAGGTGCCGTCGGCCGGTCCGTCCCGCGACTGGCTCAATATTGTGGCCACGCCGCGAGCCCGCAACAAGATCAGGCAGTGGTTCAGCCGGGAGCGGCGTGAAGACGCCATTGAGTCGGGCCGCGATGACCTGATGAAGGCCCTGCGGCGAGAGGGGTTGCCGGTCCAGAAGGTTGCCGCCTCACAGGTCTTGATTGAGCTCGCCGCCACCATGAACTACACCGACTTGGAGGCGCTGCACGTCGCCATCGGTGAGGGCCATGTGTCGGCCAAGTCGGTCGCCCAGCGTTTGGCCAAGGAACTGCGGGGTGGCGACCACGAGGAGCAGCTTCCGGCCACGGCTCGGCGCCCTCGCCGTCTCAAGGGGCCGTCGATCGGGGTGTACGTCGAGGGGCTCGACGATGTGATGATCCGGCTGTCTCGGTGCTGCACGCCCGTCCCCGGCGACGACATCATCGGCTTCGTCACCCGTGGGCGGGGGGTGTCAGTCCACCGAACAAGCTGTGCCAACGCCGCGGCCCTGATGGGCTCCGAAGGTGGTCGGATGATCGAAGTTGAGTGGGACCGCGACCGGCAGGGCTCGTTCTCCGTCGCGGTTGAGGTCAAGGCACTCGACCGACGGCTGCTCCTGACCGATGTGAGCCGGGTGCTGTCGGAGGGTCACGTCAACATCGTGTCGAGCTCGACCCACACCGGTTCGGATCAGATCACCCGCATGCGGTTCGAGTTCGAACTGGCCGATCCCGACCACCTCGACTCGATCCTGTCCTCGCTGAAACGCATCGACTCGGTCTACGAGGTCTACCGCCTCCTCCCCGGCCGAGCCTGACCACCCCGCGAGAGGCACGAGGTGCGAGGTGCGGTGTTACCTCGCCGTTGAGCGCGACGGCTGCGCAACGGTAGGCTCGGACGAGTTCGAGCAGCTCCCATGGCCGGTGCCACACCGTCTCCTCGTCGACGCTTGCCGGGCAGAAGCCGGCCTGGCGGAGCGCTTCGAACCGGAGGGCGTCGCCTCGGCGATCGGAGAGGCTCCCGTGGAAAGTGCGGCTCTGGACCTCGAGCACGAGTGCCGAGTGCGGAAGTCGACTCTGCCGATCCACGAGTGCCCACCAAGGTCGACCTGAGGCTGGATCGAGGCTTCGCCGCCATCGCGCAGGATCTGCATCACCCGCGCTTCGAGCGCGGAAGGCCAACCGAGGTCCGTGTCCAGCACGACGCCCTGTGCTCCTCCATCAGCCCGGCGTGGACGGCCTGGGCATCGGGGGCGGGGTTCTGCCCTACCGTCGGAGCGGGCCGAATTGGCTATGGTCGTACAACATCGAACGAACCACTGGGGGTTCGGGTGAACGTCTCCCGTCGCTTCACGCGTTGCGTCGCCGTGCCGACGCCGGCGTCGTCAGGTCGTCGTTGGGTCGCGCTGGCCCTCGCCGCCGTGCTCGCCGGCGTCAGTGCCGGTCCCGCGTTCGCCCAGGGCGAACCGCATGATCCGTCTCTGCCGCCGGTGGTTGGGCCGGAGTTGACCGCGGAAGATCCCCCCGAGGCGCCCATCCCCAAGGCGGAGTGCGGACCTGGGTCGCGACCGGAGACCGCTCGTCAGGGCCAGGTCCCCCTCGCCGATCACGTGAGCGGACGCGCCCCGCAGGGCTACACCTGCAACACCGAGATGCTCGGTCGGTTCGGCACCACCGGTGGCTACCGCGTCGAACGGTACGTAGACGGCGCCGGACACGAGTGCGCGTTCTACGACACCAAGCTGCTATTCCCGGCCAACATCACCGCGGGCACCAACCTCACCGGCACCTTCGTGCTCGACATGACCAACCCCAGCAACCCGGTCAAGACGGCCAACCTGCTCACGCCGGCGATGGAGTCGCCCCATGAGTCGCTGCGGCTCAACACCAAGCGCGGCCTGCTCGTCGCCGTCACCGCCAACCCGGTGTTCTATCCGGGCGTGATCGACATCTACGACGTCACCGCCGACTGCCGCAACCCCGCCCTCAAGGCGTCCCTGCCCGTCGGCCTCCTCGGCCACGAGAGCGGCTTCGCCCCCGACGGCAACACCTTCTACACCGCGTCGCTCGACGGGGGCACGATCACCGCCGTCGACGTGAAGAACCCGATGACCCCGACACCGCTATGGGTCGGTCAATACCGCTCCCACGGGCTATCGATCCGCGACGACGGCCGGCGGGCCTACGTTGCTGCTCGCGGCGGGTTGATCATCCTTGACACCTCACAGATCCAGGACCGGGTGCCCAACCCGACCGTGACGGTCGTGAGTCAGTTGGCTTGGCCCAAGATCTCCACCCCGCAGAACGCGTTGCCCGTGACCATCGGCGGTCGCCGCTTCCTGATCGAGATCGACGAGTTCGCCAAAGGCGGCAACGTGGGGGCCGCCCGCATCATCGACATCGCAGATGAAACCAAGCCAAAGGTGATCTCGAACATGAAGCTCGAGGTCAACATGACCGAGAACCGCGCCTCCCAGATGGCCGATCCCGGGGCGAGCAGTGGGCTGCAGGGCTATGCCGGTCACTACTGCGAGGTACCTCAAGAGATCGACCCGGGCATTGTCGCCTGCACGTTTATCGTCTCGGGCTTGCGGGTCTTCGACATCCGCGACCCCTATAACCCTCGGGAGATCGCCTACTTCAACGCTCCCCTGAAGCCGTCGTCCACCGGCGGCAACGGCTCCAACTACGCGATGGCGGCACCCGACTTCGTGCCCGAGCGGGGCGAGATCTGGTACTCCGACGGCAACCAGGGCTTCTTCGCCGTGAAGCTCACCAACGGCGTGTGGCCCTTCGCCGAGGGCAACGCGGCCAGCTTCGTCGATGACACCGGCAACCGGGTCGCCGGGCTGTCGCCGGAGAGCGAGGAAATCCCGGCCACGGGTGGGGTGCCGGTGCTGCCCCTCGGGGTGCTGTTCGCCATGACCCTGCTAGCCGTCCTGGCGGTCTACCCCCAGCGCAGGGCCCGTCAGCTCGGTCCGCGGACGCGGGCGAGCAGGACCGATCGGGGCTAGCCGCCGTTGGTAGCTGGGTCGGGCCGCAGGTGGAGGGGAAGGCTTGCTGGGTCGGTTTGGGGGACGGGAAACGGGGGCCGGGGGTGGGGGAGGGGTCAAGTAGCCTGACCGCTGCCATGGCCCCCCAATTCCAGGCCCCGAAGGGGACGCGCGACATCATCCCGCCCGAGTCGGGTCGGTGGCGTGCCCTCGTTGAGGTGTTCGCGGCGACGGTCGAACAGGCCGGCTACGGGCCCATCTACAGCCCTCTCTTCGAAGACATCGAGGTCTTCCAGCGGGTCGGCGACTCCACCGAGATCGTCACCAAAGAGATGTACGACTTTCGGGACAAGGGAGATCGGCACATCGCGCTCCGTCCGGAGTTGACCGCGTCGGTCGCCAGAGCGTTCGCCCAGCACCGCCCGGTGACGCCGTGGAAGGTCTGGTACGAGGGTCCCCAGTTCAGGTACGAAGAGCCCCAGGCTGGCCGCTACCGCCAGTTCTCCCAGGTCGGTGTGGAGATCATTGGTGCCGACGACCCGCACGCCGACGTCGAAGTGATCGCGCTGGCCGCCAGGTTCTATGAGCGACTGGGCATGCGCCAGGTCCGGCTGCTCCTCAACAGCCTCGGCGACGACACGTGCCGGCCTTCGTATCTCGAAGCCCTAACGGCTTACTTCAGCGAGCGACGGGCCGACCTCAGCGAGGCCTCGCAAGAGACGCTGGCCAAGAACCCGCTGCGGGTTCTCGATTCCAAGCGACCCGAAGACCAGCAGATCGTCGATGCCGCCCCGGTCATGGTCGACTACCTGTCGGACGACACCGCGGCGCACTTCGCCAGCGTGCGAGATGGCCTGGATGCGTTGGGAATCCGGTACGAGATCTCGCCGCGCCTGGTTCGGGGCCTCGACTACTACAGCCGAACCACATTCGAGTTCGTGGCCGACGCACTCGACACCGCGCAGAACGCGGTTGGCGGCGGCGGACACTACGACCAACTCATCGAGGCCCTTGGCGGACCTGCGACCCCAGGCATCGGCTTCGCGCTTGGCATCGACCGAATCCTGCTGGCGTGCGACGCCGAGGGTGTGTTCGCGTCACCGGCCGCCGGGATCCAGGTCTTCGTCGTCGATGTCACCGGAGGCAAGGTGTCATTACAACTCACCGACGAGTTGCGCACCGCCGGCATCGGGGCCGAGCGGGCCTTCGGCGGGCGCTCCATGAAGGCTCAGATGAAGGTCGCTGACCGTTCAGGAGCGCGCCTCGCGCTGATCATTGGCGACGACGAACTGGCGGCAAACAAGGTCAGCCTCCGTGACCTTCGCACCAAGGGTGAGCAGGAACTGATCGACCGCTCCACGCTCGTGGACGAACTCCGGAAGAGGTTGACCGACCGATGACGATGCGGACCGACTACTGCGGCCAGTTGACCGCGGCCGACGACGGGCGGCAGGTGAGCGTGTGCGGCTGGGTCGCCACCCGGCGGGAGCACGGGGAGCACCTGGCCTTCGTCGACCTCCGCGATCACACCGGCATCGTTCAGTGCGTGGTCGACCATGCCCACGACCTGCGAGCCGAGTATGTCCTGCGGATCACGGGCACCGTCCGCCAGCGGCCGGAGGGCACGCAGAACGCCAACATGGGGACAGGCCAGATTGAGTTGGGCGACTGCGAAGTCGAGGTGCTTTCAACCTCAGAACCGCCGCCGTTCCCCTTGCACGATCGCATTGAGGCCGACGAGACCGTTCGGCTCCGGCACCGCTACATCGACCTGCGCCGCGACCGCATGCAACGCAACCTGCGGGTCAGGGCCAAGGTCAACAGCGCGATCCGCGCCTCCATGGAGCGGCAAGGCTTCGTCGAGGTCGAGACGCCCATGCTGATCGCGTCCACCCCGGAGGGTGCGCGCGATTTCCTCGTGCCGTCCCGGCTCCAGCCCGGCTCGTTCTACGCGCTGCCTCAAAGCCCTCAACTGTTCAAGCAGTTGTGCATGGTCGGCGGGATCGATCGCTACTACCAGATCGTCCGATGCATGCGAGATGAAGACCTGCGTGCCGACCGCCAGTTCGAGTTCATGCAGCTCGACGCGGAAGCCAGCTTCACCACCCAGGACGAAGTGCTGGCCTTCATCTCGGACGCGATCTCATCGGCAACGGAGGCGGTCACGGGAGCACCTTGCGGGCCCATCCCCAGCATGACCTGGCACGAGGCCATGGACCGATATGGCTCTGACAAGCCCGACACCCGCTTCGGCATGGAGCTCATCGAGCTCACCCCCGTGTTCGCCGCGACCGAGTTCCGCGCCTTCCAAGCGCCGTGCATCAAGGGCATCCGGGTTGAGGGCGCGTCGGGGGAGACCGGGCGCAACCGGCTCGACGCGCTCACCGACAAGGTGAAGGGCTGGGGTGGCAAGGGACTGGTCTGGATGCGGGTCGGCGATGGCCTCGACCTCGACTCACCGGTGGCCAAGTTCCTGTCCGACGACGAGAAGGCCGCCATCTGCTCCACCGTGGACGCCGAGCCCGGCGATCTGCTGCTGATCGTGGCCGACGAGCGCCGGGACGTGCAGCGACTCTTGGGTCTGCTGCGCCTCGAGCTCGGGAAGCCGCCGGTCAACGAAGGCGGGTTGAACTTCTTGTGGGTCACCGACTTTCCGCTCTTCGACGGCGTTGACGACCATGGTCGCCCTCAGTCGGCCCACCACCCGTTCACCATGCCCCACGAGGACGACTTCGAGAAGCTCGAATCCGACCCGCAGTCGGTGCGTTCGCAGGCCTATGACCTCGTCCTGAACGGGTGGGAGCTGGGCTCGGGGAGCATCCGGATCCATCGCGTCGACATCCAACAGCGCATCTTCTCGCTCTTGGGCATCGACGAGACCGAGGCCCAGGAGCGTTTCGGCTTTCTCCTTGACGCCTTCAGGTTCGGACCCCCGCCCCATGGCGGCTTCGCGTTCGGCATCGACCGGCTGGTCGCGATTCTCGCCGGCGAGGAGAACATCCGCGAGGTCATCGCTTTCCCCAAGACCCAATCTGGCGCAGACCCGCTAACGCGCGCCCCGCAGCCCGTCGCCGCGAAAGAGCTCGAAGAACTCGGTCTCCGCGTGCTGCCGCCGCCGGCCAAGGGCTGAGCATGACCATCCCTCGAGGGTTGTAGGGGCGGGGCGACCGATGGCTCGGGGGTCAGATGACCTGTTCTCGGCCGCGGCGGAGGAGCGCCTCGCCCGGTCCGCTCCGCTGGCGGCCCGCATGCGCCCGCAGCATCTCG
>JBPCMH010000034.1:0-4031 GCA_051002495.1 Acidimicrobiales bacterium | reverse complement strand
TGCCCTTTGGCACCGAGTGGTACCCGTATTTCATGCGCCGGCTGGCCGAGCGTCCGGCCAACGTCCTGTTCGTCCTCCGCAGTGTCTTCGGCGAGCGCTCCTGAGCAGGCGTACACTGGCGCGAATATCACATGTCCGTCAACAAACGGCCGAGCACCTCGAG
Organism: Acidimicrobiales bacterium; assembly: GCA_051002495.1. Classification (GTDB taxonomy): domain Bacteria; phylum Actinomycetota; class Acidimicrobiia; order Acidimicrobiales; family CADCTF01; genus JBPCMH01. Next base: position 3,868 of record JBPCMH010000034.1, on the reverse strand, counting down.
TCTCCGCCGATATCTCACTTCACGTCCATACATCTCGGTCGCCGACATCCGGCGCAGGTTCAGCCTCGACCCCGATGATATGAGCGTCGTCGCGCGCAATGGCACGACGGCGTACGTTGGCCTGCCCGAGCGTGAGGCCACCAAGCTCCAGGACCTCTGGCTGCGCGACGAGGTCGGTGTCGAGCTCTCTGTCGAGGTCCACGCCCCGGTGGTGGTCGGCGTCTACCCAATGCGCATCGCCCGATTCGTGGTGGACCAGAACGGCCATGCCAACGGCAACGGGTTCCACCCGCACCATGAGCCGATGCAACCCTCGCCTGCCCGCGAGGACGCTCCGCCCGAATGAGGGTCGCCGCCGTCATCAGCGACCTCATGCTCTACAGCCGCATCGAGTCGGCCGCCTCAGCCGTCAAAGCGTCGTTGGTTCGCGTCGACTCGCCCACCGATCTGCCCGACGACCTCGACCTGATTCTCGTCGATTGGTCCGCCCGTCAACCCGACTGGACCGATGCGTTGCTTGCCCGCACCACTTCCCGCATCATCCTCTTTGGGCAGCACACGGACCTGGCTGCTCACGCTGACGCCCGCGCGACTGGCCTCGGCCCGATGTGGGCGCGATCCAAGCTCCTTGGCGAATTGTCCCGCCTCTTGGGTGTCGCCCTGCACACCGTGGAGCGGCCGAGCTGACTGTCCGGATTGGTCAGGGCGCGAGCTGCCGGCGGCAGGCATCGAGCACGAGCGGGATGGCCGCGTCGGCTCCCGTCTCGAGCGTGCAACCCGCCCGCCGGGTGTGTCCTCCACCTCCGAAGACGGCCGCGATGGCCGCGGCTTCGACACCAGGGCCGGTCCGGATCGAGACCCGTGTTCGGCCGCCAAGCTCCCGGAACAGGACGCTGACCTCGACGCCCTCGGCTCGGGCGAGCAGCTCTGAGACGCCTTCGGCATGGTGCTGCTGGGCGCCCGTCATGGCGAGCATGCTCGGCGTCAGAAGCGTCCACGCAATGCGGCCGCCGGCGTCCGCGTGCACGTCGCTGAGCAGCCGTCCCCACAGGTCGATCGCGACGAGCGGCAGCTCGAGGAGCGTCGCGCGGTAGATGGGCTCCATCTGCGCTCCGGCCTCCACCGCCCCGGCAGCCGCTCGAAGCGTGGCAGGCGTCGTGGTGGCGGTCGAGAAGCCGTGGCTATCGCGAATGATGCCCGTCAGGACGGCGGACGAGATCTCCGCGTCCATCTGTACGCCAATCTGGGGCAGGATCCATGCAACCACCTGGCAGCTGGCGGCGGCCTCCGGATCGACCAGGTTCAAGGCTCCGAATCGGGTGTTGGTGACATGGTGATCGATGTTGACGATCGTCGAGGCCGCGAACCACGACCGGCATTCTTTGCCGATTGCGCCCACCCGATCGAGCGTCGCCGCGTCACATACGATCGCCAGCCCGGGGTCGAGCGTCGGCCTGGAGCCGACGGAGAGCCCATGGGTGAGATAGGCATAGGCGGGTGGAATGCCATCGATCGAGACGACCTCGGCCCTGCATCCGAGCTGCTGCGAAGCGCGCACCATCGCAATCGCAGCCCCGATGGTGTCCCCGTCCGGGTTCTCGTGACAGAATGCGGTGACGGGTCCTGCCTCGCGCAGGCGGGCGCCCAACGCGATTGCCTCGCGCTGCAGGCGCACGAGCTGCGTCTCGCCCGCAGGCGAAGATTCGGCCACCGACTATCCTCCCACTTCGACCGGAACCTCATGATAACCACACCACCCGGGAGGAGCAGTTGAGCGTCGAAGCCTGGATCACGCTGGCGATCGTGATCGGCCTGATCGTCGTGATGGTGCGCGAGTTGATGCAACCCGCCTTTACCATCCTGCTCGCAACCATCGTACTGATGCTCCTCGGCATCATCACGCCGGCCCAGGCCTTCAGCGGCTTCAGCAACGAGGCGCCGATTGCGGTGGCAGCGCTGCTCATCCTCGCCCGTGCGGTCGATGTCTCCGGCGTTTTCCAGCCGATCGTTCGCTTCCTCTTCGGACGAGCGGAGGGCAAGTGGCTGATGGCCCGCGTCGCATTTCCGATCGACGGATTGTCAGGGTTCGTCAACAACACCACGGTGGTGGCGATGGCGGTCCCGTCAGCGCTGGATCTGTGCCAGCGCCGGGGCCTTCCGCCATCACGCTTCCTGATCCCCATCAGCTATGCGGCCGTGCTGGGCGGCGTTACGACCACGGTCGGGACGTCGACGAACCTGACGGTCAGCGGCCTGCTCGCGTCGGCGGGCATGGAACCCCTCTCGCTCTTCGAGCTGACGCCGGTCGGGGTGCCGATCGCAATCGGCGGTTGCCTGGCGATCGTCTTCCTTGCCGGACGCCTGCTGCCGGATCGAACCCGATCTGATGAGGGATCGGATGGCGAGCGCGAGTTTGCCTTCAGCATGCGGGTTCGACCGGGTGCCGGTGCGGATGGCAGGTCAGTCGAGGACGCGGGGCTCCGCCACCTCAAGGGCGTCTTCCTCGTGCAGATCGACCGCAGCGGAAGAATCATCGCGCCGGTCGCGCCCGAGGAGGCGCTCGTCGGGGGAGATGTGCTCACCTTCGTCGGCCGCGTCGACCATGTCGTGGACCTCCAGCGCACTCCCGGACTTCAGTCGACCGAGAACCGGCAGATCGACCAGCTCGGCGACGGATCGCACAGGTTTTACGAGGTCGTGGTTGCCAACAGCCTGAACCTGGTGGGCCGTACGTTGCGTGACGTTGGCTTTCGGGCACGCTACGGTGCGGCGGTGCTGGCCATTCATCGCTCGGGTCAACGGATCGACGCGAAGCTCGGTGATGTGTCGCTCCACATGGGGGATACCCTGCTCGTGCTCGCCGATAGCGATTTCCTTGACCGCTTTCGCGACGGCCCCGACTTTCTCCTCATCGCGCCGCGCCGAGGGATCAGTCCCACGCAGCCGCGCAAGGCGGCCATTGTGGCGGCCGTCGGAATCGGATTCGTCGCCCTTGTCGGTTCCGGTGTGGTGCCGATCCTCCACGGGAGCCTCGCGGCCGCAATGCTGTTGGTCGTGACGCGGGTGTTGACCCTTCGCCAGGCGCGTGATGCGGTGGACCTGAACATCGTGATCCTCATCGCCGCCGCCTTCGGGCTTGGCGCCGCCGTCGATCAGACGGGCCTCGGCACCGCGGCTGCCAGCATCCTCGTGGATCTCCTCGAGCCGTTCGGGCCGCTGGGCGCGCTCGCCGCCGTCCTGCTGGCGACGATGGCGCTCACCGAGCTGGTGAGCAACAATGCTGCGGCCGTCCTGGTGTTTCCGATTGCCGTCGCCACTTCCGTCGGCCTCGGGGTGGACGCGCGCCCGTTCGTGATTGTCGTGGCGCTTGGGGCAAGCCTATCGTTCCTCACGCCCATCGGCTACCAGACCAACCTTATGGTGTACGGCTTGGGCAATTATCGCTTCCTGGACTTCACGCTCATGGGGCTTCCGCTCAACCTGGTCTCGATCGCTCTGACGCTGATCCTGGTTCCTCTGGTGTTTCCGTTTTGAGCCGATCAGGGCCTCCGCGGATCGGGTTCACGATCTGGATGACCGGCATGTCGGGATCCGGCAAGAGCACGATCGCCGTCATCCTCGAGCGCGAGCTGCGTCGGCGTGGGCTCAAGGTGGAGGTGCTCGACGGCGACGTGGTGCGAACCAACCTGACGCAGGGTCTCGGCTTCAGCAAGGAGGACCGCGATACGAACGTCAGGCGCATCGGATGGGTGTGCGAACTGCTCACGCGCAACGACGTCGTTGCGATTGCGGCCGTCATCAGTCCCTACCGAGCCGTTCGCGACGAAGTGCGCGGGCGGATCGGCCGCTTCGTCGAGGTGTACATGGA
>JBPCMH010000033.1:0-3216 GCA_051002495.1 Acidimicrobiales bacterium | reverse complement strand
GGCTCAGTATCGGCCTGGCCGACCTCTTCGCCCGTTAGCTCCTGCCTCATGGGTTGACAGGCCGGCGCCGGCCTGCCGTCACCAGCCGCCGTTACGCTGGGCCCCTTCCCCCATTTCGAGAACCCGGAGGTGGGAGACGGCATGAGTATCACCGACAGGCAGCGCACCGAGTTGCACAAAGCAGCGGAGGAATCGATGGGAGCACAGCCGGCAGACACGATGATGGCGCTGCTTCCGCCCGTCGGCTGGGCCGACGTGGCCACTAAGCACGACCTGTCCGAGTTGGAGGGGCGGATAGACCTGCGCTTCGACGCGATGGAGCACAAGCTGCTGTGGGCGTTCGAGCGGGGCCTGAAGGACCTGTCGACCCGGTTCTTCCTTGGGGTGGTCGGCCTGATCGCCGGCCTCGCCGCTGTAGCCGTGACGGTCGCCCAGCTCGTCGGCTGATAGGTCCCGACGGAATCGATGGGAGCACAGCCAGCTCCGTCATGGTGGTTGGCACGATGATGGCGCTGCTTCCGCCCGTCGGCTGGGCCGACGTAGCCATGAAGCAGGACTTGTCAAATCTCGAGCTCAGGCTCGATGCCAAGATGAACGTGCTGCGGGTCGACCTGTCGAGGGAGATGCGGAACTACTTTTTCGCCCTCGTCAGCGCCTTCACCGTATTGCTGACCCTCGCCACCGCCATCTCCCACCTCCTCCGGTGAGCATGAGCCGAGCAGCCAGCCCCTTGCCGGGTCGGTCTTGAGGGTCGCACCACACCCGAACAGGATGCGCCAAGCCTCGGGTACCAAAGGGATAGCGTAAACGAAAGTAAAGTTTCGTGGTTAAGGGCGATAGCGAAGGTATACTTTCGCTTTATGAAGGGTCCTCGTACCTACTCGCCGCTGACCGTCGAAGCCGGTCGACTCCTCGGCGGCCGCATCCGGTTGGCCCGGAAGGAGCGCGGCTGGACGGTCGAGCAGCTTGCCGAGCGGGTCGGGGTCGCGCACGTCACGATCTCCAAGGTCGAGCGCGGCGATCTCACCGTCGCCGTCGGCACCGTGTTCGAGGCGGCGGCCGTCGTCGGGGTCCCGCTGTTCGACCCGGATCCGCGTCGGCGCTCGCTGGAATCCGACCGGGTGAGGGATCGCCTCGCGTTGCTGCCCCGCCTCGTCCGACCCACCGTCGCGGTGGACGACGGCTTCTGATGGCGACCGGCGACCGGACATCCGCATACGTGTGGGTCTGGCTGCCTGATGCCACTGAGCCTGCGGTCGCCGGGCGTCTGGATGGGACGGCCGAGAGCGGGCTGATCACGTTCACCTACGGGCGCAGCTACCTGCGGCGCGGTGATGCCACCGCGTTGTTCTTGCCGGACCTGCCGCTGGAGTCCGCGGTCCACTACCCGGTCTCCGGGCAGGTTCCCGGCCCGATCGCTGACGCATCCCCCGATGCCTGGGGCCGGCGGGTGATCGAGAATCGCAACGCGGCGAAGGGTCGCACCAGCGACGTTGGCCCCGTCGAAGTGCTGCTGGAGTCTGGTTCGAACCGTGTCGGCGCGCTCGACTTCCAAGCCTCGCACGAGACGTACGTTCCGCGCCTTGGTGGCACCACCACCCTCGACGAGCTCGTCGGCGGTGACGGTGACCATCCGCCGGGCCGCGGATGGGCAACTTCCTACCACCCGATACCGCGCGCCGTGAGCGCGCGCCCGAAGGCGACGACGGTCCCGAGGGCGTGACCGCGTGCGCCATCCGCGGGCTCAATCTCGAGGAACGTGGCGTAAGCCACCGGACCGACCGAATCCTCGTCGCGAAACTGGTCGTGCACCAGGAGCATGAGCTGAGAGCGCACCTCGTCGACGAGCGGGCCAGCGAGCAGCGGGCTGGCCCCCACCATCTCGCTCGCGGCGTCAGGCCCCAACGAGTCGAGAACCCACACGACGTCGTACGCATCCTTCGCCTTGTCGCGGCGCATGATCGCGTCGGACTTCAGGCAAAGCCACGACGTCAGTCCGGCGACCGGGAACTCGAAGGTCAGGCCTCCGCTCGCAGTCTCAACGCGCTTGGTGATCGCGATGGTGTCATCGGGAACGAGATGCCCGAGACCCACCGCAAGGGCGGTGATCTCGCCGCCGGGCCCGATGTTCGCCTCCGCCGGCGTCTCGGTTGCTGGTCGCTCCGGGCGACCTGCTCGACTGCGAACGGGACAGAGGAGCTCGACCTGCAGCCGGACGTCGCGGTACCGGCCCACCCACCGCCACTTGACCTCGCGGCCGTGCTCGTCGTCGGCGCGAAGGCCGAGCGATCGAAGGCCCTCGATGATCGCGTGGTAGTAGTCGGCCGTCTCGCCGTCGAGCAGGTGGAGCGAGAGATGGAGGTCGAGGTCGCCAGTTCCCACGTGTGGCTCCATGCCCCGAGGCGGCGTCGACGCGAGGAGGCCGGGTACTGCGCCGCCCACGATTGCGAGATGCTGGCCGCCGAACGCGCTGCCGAACGATCGGAGAGCACGTCCGCGGCGATGCCGAGAAGCCGTTCACTCATCGGGTCGTCGTAGGCACCGGCGCGGGCGTTGTCATCGACCACTGAGTACCGCTCCCCACATCTGAGCGGCGTACTCGGACCCACGCAGCTCGTCATGAAGGTCGCACCACACCCGAAAGGGATGCGCCACCGATGCGGTGAAGTCGTCGAACTGCACCTCCGAGCGGCGATGGACTCCGACCCGCCAACGGTCAGCTGAGAGGAGCACGTTTGCAGCCTCCGCGTTCGCGGGCTCCAGCTCGAGCGCCTGGGCGACGTCGCCAAGTGACCCACCACGAACGTCCACCCAGCAGCGCACATCCTTTGGCGACGACGTGCCGAGGACGCCGTGGTAGGCGGCGCCGACCCGGCCAGTCACCGCGAGCTCGACGTCAGCGCGCGCCACTGCCTCGGAGATGCACGCCCCGATGTCGAAGCCCGTCCGGCCCCAGAGGAAGGCAGAGAGCATCTCATCGCCGGGCCATGCCGTGCGTTCTGCCATTCGCGCTGCGATGGCGACGCGATCGACGACCTCGACCGACACCGACGTTCCTTCGCGCCGTTTCGCGACGAGCCCGTGCTCCGCGAGTTGTGTCACCGCTTTCGACGCGGTCGGGACACTGACGCCAGCACCTGCGGCGAGCTCTCCGATGGTCGGCTGCGAGCCGTCCGTAGTCAGGACGAGGAGCTCTTGGACCACGAGCGCATGGCC
>JBPCMH010000032.1:0-4796 GCA_051002495.1 Acidimicrobiales bacterium | reverse complement strand
GATCGGCGTGGCCGGCCGTCACAGCTTGGCCTCGACCGCAAGGGTCTCCGCCTTGGCCAGTTGTAGCCCATTGCGCCTGGCGGACGAGCTCTGGGCCCGCGATCACGTCGGCCCGGTAGGCGAGCGTCCCTTCGCGCCGTCCGTATCGCTCACCGGCGCTGGGGACGTCCACGGGAGTTGCGATCCCCTTTCGACGAGTTCCGACGGGGGCGGCGTGGCTTGTTTCTCTGCTTGCCCGGTTTGGCGCCGCCTCGCGGCGCACGTTTCCTGGGCGAGCGCCCGGGTCGGGTGTTCGCCGACTGTCAGGAGGCGGGTCAGTCGCGGCATCAGGGTCGGAGGTGATCGAGCGCCCCCGGCCCGGGCGGGGGGCGTCGGTTGTCCGCTGACGCGAACGAGGCCCTACCGGGGATCCGGTAGGGCCTCGTCGTTGGGACGGCCGTCGGTCGACCGACCCGGGGGGTGGTGGAGATTCTAGGCGTTGCTTTCTCGGTTAGGTGTCGTCCTTCGGCGTCGTCGGTCTACTGTGTCGAGACGTACAGCAACGGGAGGTTCGACCTTGTACACCATCCGGTGGGCAGGGTTGCAACCCAACGAAGCGGGTGGGAGTCCCCCCTCCGACACGCTCATCTGAGAGCGAACGTGCTGGTCAGTGGGTTGGGAGTTCGAGCGAAATGCGTTGAAACTCCCTCACTGGTCACGGTTTGGTCACAAAGCGCGGAGCGAGCAATGTGCGGCTCCGGTTCATGCTTGTCACTGTGGCTCCGGTTCCTGGTTGACACTTCTCGGACGCGGCTCCGGTACCTGGGTGACGGTGGCTCCGGTACGTTGTTGACACACGCGTGATCGTGAGGGTCCACCGGCGGCTGGTCGCTTCCTTCTTCGCTGTGGGTTGTTCGCGCCCGCGGATCGGCGAGGAGGCCCTCGATGCTCGTGGAGTTGGGATTGGTGGAGCAGCGCTATCAGACAGTGCTGGAGGTGTTGGATCACGGTGCGACGGTCACCGATGTCGCCCGTCGCAACGGGGTGAGCCGCCAGGCCGTTCATGAGTGGCTGCGTCGGTATGCGGCTCACGGCTTGGCCGGGTTGGTGGATCGGGAGGTTCACGCTTTGGTTCGAGGAGGCGTTCATGAGTCACTACAGCTGGAGTTCAAGGAGCTCGCGTCGCTGAACGCGGAGTGGAAGGATGGCGGTCCCTCGGGGAAGTACAGGGACCCGCGCGAGTTTCTTCGCCTGCTCCGAGACGGTACGAGGGCAGCGCAAGGCCAGTAGCAGAGGTGAGATCTTGATCTCTGCGATCCATCCGCACCACGGCCAGGTTGAGGTGAGCGATCACGGCGGTCGGGTCCACGGGGCATCGAAGCGTGATTGAGCCGCGGGCGCCGGCGAGATCCACTCCGCGCTGCTGGAGCCTTCACCGTCGAGCGTCTCTGCCCACTGCACATGCCCCGGCTGTGGGGAGAGTCGTTGAGCACCTCGATCTCGGTAAACACGTCCTCCCGCGACCGCGACAGATCGACGGGTCCGGGCACTGGCACTCCGCGAGCTAATGAACGGTCGCGCCTTCGACGACGTTCGCTTTACCTTCGCCACGACGCTCTCCACCCCGTGGTTGACTCGTCAGCGCATGAGTTTCGACCCGCCGAGTCGGCTGTACACCGCCGCGATGGTCGTGGTGAACGCCCTGCCGATCGTCGGTGGAAGCCTCGCCACGATCATTGATCACGAGCGAGAACGATTCATTGCGAGAGCGGCTGAGCTTGAAGCGTCGCTGATCGACAGCGCCGGTCAACGTGCCATCGAACGAGCGGTAGAGGACGAGCGCCGCTCCGCTGTTGTGATGAGGGCGGTCATAGCGGTCGGTGCGACCGCCTGGGAGGAAAAGCGCCGAGCGCTCGCCGCGGCTGCCCACGCCGCCATCACTGGCGGGGATATCGAGCTCGCTGAGAGCGAGTTGCTCGTTGAAGCCCTCATGGATCTCGATCGCCCGCACATTGCGCTGCTTGCGCTGCTGGCGACGACCGTGACCGAGACGTTCCTGCTTGAACAAGTGCAGCCGGAGGCGCACCCGGCTGCCGTATCGGGCTTGGTCCGACATGGGGCCATCAGCAGCCACGGGATCGACGGAGGCGGAGTGGCTTACGACGGCGGCACTCTGTTTGGCGTGACCTCGTTCGGCCGGGAGCTCCTGCGGCTGCTGGAGGTTGACGGGCTGTGAGCTGATGCCACGCGTAGACGCTGATCGCTTGCGACGGGCTGGCAGTCGCTGCTCGACCGCGACGGTGACGAGCTCGAGGTCCACTATCGCCACCTCGAACAGCTGGGCGCCAGCCCGGCACGCTTGGGACAATCTTCCGCAAGGCCCAGAACCGCATCCAGGACCCGGCGAAGCTCCGTCGCCTGGTGGTCAACCTGATCAACGAGGAGACCTGGACCGCGGTGGACGCTGACCTCAAGGGCGATGCCTACGAGGGCCTGCTCCAGAAGGGCGCGGAGGACACTAAGGGCTCACCGCGGGTTTGATTGAGCGATCGTGTAGTTCCATTCGCCGTGCCAGTCGTTGGGGGTGAGGGGAACGGCGGCGAGTTGTTCGTCGGTGATCTTGACGCCACGCTCGTACCACTCGGGGTCGTAGGCGGCCTGCACGGTGAGCCCGGTCTTTGTCGTTGTTGCGGCGATGAGCTCGACGATGGTGCGCACGTCGGTGATGGGCCGGCCCCGCCAGTTCATGGTGATGAAGCTGAAGAGGCGGTGTTCGATCTTGTTCCACTTGGACGTGCCCGGCGGGTAGTGGCACACGGTGATCTCGAGGCCGGTCTCGGCGGCCAGTTGCGCCAGGTGCCATTTCCATGCGCGGACTCGATAGCCGTTCGATCCGCCGGCATCGGCGGTGATCGCCAGGCGGGTGGCGGTCGGGAAGCGGGCCTTGCCGAGGGTGTTCCACCAGCGGCGGATCGACTCGACCGCGAACTCGGCGGTGTCGGCAGTGTCGCCGACGGACACCCACCCCTCGTCGTTGGCGACGTCGTAGACGCCATAGGGAATGGCTTTGGCGAACTCGCCCAATGCCCGGTCGGCGAAGTCGTGCACGTTGACCCGTCGGGGCTCGCCGCCGGGCTGCCATTCCCGCCCGCCGTTGGCGTAGTTGCCGATCAGTTCCTTCTTCTTGGTGTCCACGCTGACGACGGGCTCGCCCGCCTCCAACCGCTCGGCCACCACCGCGTTGATGTGATCGAACTGGCCGCCACGATCGGGATGGGCGGTGCCCTCGTTCTGTTTGGCCGGCGCCTGCAACGAATAGCACATCTGATGCAACAACCGGCGCACCAGTTCCGCCGACGCCTCGAAGCCCTTGGCCTGCAACTCGCGGGCCAGCTCATAGGTCGACTTCAACGTCCAACGCAGCCCCGACATCGGCGTCCCGCGGGTGCCGGGATGCACCAGCTCGTCGAGGGTCTCCAACAGGCCCGGCTGCTTCTCGATCGCCGGCTTGTCGCCCGCGCCGGGGGCCCGCAACCGCTCCGACGGGTCGATCCCGGCCTCCACTTCGCGTTGGGCTTTGATCACCGTGTTTCGCGACATCCCCGACGCCGCCGCCACCGCCGACTTCCCGCCCCGGCCCAACGCTCTGGCCATCGACCCGGCCACCACCCGGCGCTGCACCTCGTTCAAATGCGGCAACACCGAAGCGCAGAACTCGCTGAGCTCCTTCGCCGTCGCCTCCACACAACCCACCCTATAGCGCGCGAACAATCCTGTGGTGGACCCTAAACGCGCCGATCGTTGCCGGTGCATCCGTCCGAGACGGGTATCGCCTGCTCGGAGCCGATGGTGGCATCTTCACCTTCGGGGAGGCTCCGTTCTGCGGGGCGGCGATCTCGAATGTGGGAGCGGCAGCTCTGCTCTAGCAGGGTGCTGAAAAGCTCGGTCTGAGCCTGGGAGCACTCGGTTGCCGTCGTGACGGCCTGTTCTGCTCGCCGAGTTGGGCTCGGTTGGCGGGCCTTGTCCGGGTCCGCCGGCGGGTCTGGTCGCTCGGGACCCGGTCCCGGCGTTTCCCGGGCCTCGCTGGTTCAGGTTGCGGTGTCGAGGGCGGTGATGCGGAGCACGTTGTAGACGGCGACGGTCATCTTGAACCAGGCCTTGTTGCGTTCCTTGCCGATGTAGCGGAGTTTGCGACCGCCGCCGATGGTCTTGATCCAGCCGAACGGTTCTTCGATCCGTGGCCGAGTCCGCAGGCTTTGTCGGTGCCCGGGATGGCGGGTCGTTCGCCCATCGATGGCGGAGCGACGCTTGTTGTTGTGCTGGGCGACGTGCGGGGTGAACCCGGCTTGGCGAACGTCTTCGACGAACTGCTTGGCGTCGTAGCCCTTGTTGGCGGCGACGGTCCGCCTCCGTTTCGACTTCGGTTGGCGGCGCAGCATCTCTGCGGCGGTCTCTCGTTCGGCGAAGCCGGTAGCGGCGGTGAGGTCGGCGTCGACGATCAGCGCGTTGCGATGCTCCATCAGCAGGTGCCCCATGAAGCACATGCGGGCCGCGGTGCCGGCGCTCTTGCGGGCCAGGCGGGCTTCGGGATCGGTGGTCGAGGCGTGCGTCTCGTTCGACCGACGTTGACCGCGCCAGTCGACCTCGGCGTTGCGGCCGCCCGGCGCGTCGCCGCCGTCAGGGTCGGCGTGGTCGTCGTTGGTCTTGGGCTTGAAGCTCTTGTGGGACGCCCACGCCTCGAGAAGGGTGCCATCGACAGAGAAGTGATCCGACGAGGTGTAGCGGCGCAGCTTGGCCACGCGGACCACGGCCTCAAA
>JBPCMH010000031.1:0-3510 GCA_051002495.1 Acidimicrobiales bacterium | reverse complement strand
GGCCTTCGACTCGCCGCGCTCGCGCCGTGCCCGGTCCAGCTCCTCGATGAGACGAGCCGTCGCGACGTTGGACGGAACCGGCCTGGCGTCAGCTTTCGCAGCCATGCCTAACCGTACCACAAATGGTACGGATAGCGTTGGCGGTCCCGCGGCGATCAACTCGTTCGTCGATTCCTCCTCCGCCACGACTGCTCCCGAAGCCGTGGACCCCGCTGCCGTCCTCCAGGGTTGCCGTACCAAACATCGCGGTCACACGAGATCCAGCGCCGCACACCTCGTAGATCGAAGCACTTCGGAGCGGCTCGCTCGTCGTGATCACGCAATCAAAGCCAGCGCAGCACGTCTAACAGGAACCGAACCGTCCGTGCGATCTTCGACGAGGACGACCGCCAATTCCACAGAGAGGCCCTCCCCGAAGCATCGGAAAGGCCTCTTACCTGGATCTATTCGTTGGTGGCGGGGGCCCGATACTCGACCCAGCTACAACCGCCGTCAGGCTCGAAACGTGGCTGACCCTGTGATGTTCCGTGGGGTTCAACTCGGAGGGGGGGACTTGAACCTCGACTACACCTACACCGGCTTTTGCCGGCGAGTTCTGGAGAGTCGCAGCATGAGCCACGGCGTCAGGCGAGCACCTCGACGTCGCGGCCCTCGGCGCGGAGCGCTTCCTCGAGCCGGGGCGACGAAGCACTCAACAGCACATCGGCCTGGACATGAACGGCGGCTGCCAGCGCTTCCATTCCGAGGATGTTTAGGTCGTAGGTTCGCCGCAGCTCGCCGATGCGGGGCGCGAGGTGGCGCATGCTCACGAGGCCAATCTCCTCCGGAAGCTCGAGCAGCGCCGCGACGGCGCGCTGGCGCGTTGGCTCCGGGAGCTCTGCAAACGGCATCGACAAGATATACCGGCTCGGTCACCGGCTGCGATCACAGCCTGGCAGAGGCGGACGTACCAGCATCCGGTCGTGACTAGCTCCGCGCGTCGCAGGCGTCTGGGAGAAGACCCTCGAAGCACCGCACTCAAGAGCTGATCGTCAATCAGGACTGTGGTCACTCGTTCGCGAGGTCTCTGTCTCCGAACCCGCCGCGTGCCTGTGCCCAGTCGTCATCTGAAACGGAGTCGAGGAGTAGTCGCCGAAGGCGCCCGACCCCGCCCGGTACGATCACCACGGCGTCGCCTGCATCTAGGTAGCCGACCTCGCCACCATCATCCAGACCCCAGCGGTGTCGCGCCGTCGCCGGCAAGCTCATTTGGCCTCTAGCCGACACCTTCAAATCACCGCTCTTGGTCATGACCTTCGATTCTACAAGGCGCTTCTGGCGTTCACCTTGTCTATGCGCACGAGGTTGTCAACGGTCAGAATCACATCATCATCGAAGGGGTCTCTCCCCCGCCGCGCCTCGCCTCGTCGCCGAGTGGAATCGCTGAGCACGCCACCGAGCTCGCGGCCTGCTGGGAGAGGGCGACCAGCGGCGAGGAGAGCTAGGTTCCGGAACACGGCCTAGTGCCAAGTGTCGGAAGTGACGAGATGGTGAACAAGTGGGACAACAAGGTCGTGTTCTTAATATCGTACACTGCGGTTGTCGTGTCGCTAAGCTTCGGCGCCGCGAACATCGTCCTTCGCCGCGCCGGGCTCCTGCACCTGGTCGTGTTGGCCGGCATGTTCCTGGCATTTGCATCTCTCGTGAGATATTACCTCCAGGCTGCTCAGTTTCCTGCGGATATCGCACGCCGGAATGCGGAGAACGAGTTGGCAGAGTCGAGCACTACTAAAGATGAGAAAGACGCGCGACATTGATCCCAAACCAGGTCCTCAAATCCGAAGAGCGATTTGAGGACCTGGGCTTTGAGGAAGGTGCCGAACTGCGCGATGGCCAACAGTCCGGCGCGCCCGGGTGCCCCGTAGGACTCGACCCAGGGGCGAGCCCGTGCCTCGATGTAGGCGGCGCTGCCTCGCCGTCGGCACCGGTCGCGCCGCGCGTTGGCGTCGTGTCGGGAGTGAAGAGAACTCTCGCGTCCCGGTCACTACCGACCCAGATGAGGAACGCGTCCCTTGCCGCGGCTGCAACCTCAGAGTCGAGTTCGAGCAGCAGCTCAACGTCCTTGGACATGGTCCGAGAGTAGAGCCACCTCATCGCGCACTGACGTGCCGCGTGTTGGTGCGTCGTCAGGGTCGACTAGGCCGACAAGACCAAGAGGGAGCCGCCGGCTACTTCCCGATCTCTGGTGGCAAGCCGCCGGCCATCCGGCATTCACCGTGACAAGAACCCGACGATCATCAGGCCACGCTCCGGTCGAGCAGATGGCGATTCTTGGACACCGCTCCTGGCAGGATCGAGAAGTGGACCTGGCCGTCATCGTCCACCGCAACGACCCGCACGACGGCTTGCCCGTAACGGTTGCCGGCGAGCAGCATGGCCCCCGGTCGCACACGGTCCGGATCCAGCGCATGAGTCAGCAGCGACCAGCCGTAGCCGTCGTCATCCTGGGCATTCAGGTCCGCTTTGAGATCGAGGTCATCCATTGGTCGCTCCCCCGCAGCCGGGTTCAGCCCTCATGGTACGGGTTGGCCCAGCTCTCGTGCTCGCAGCGGCGCAAAGCTTCGACGCCGATTTCGAGGTCGTCGAAGGAGATCGTGAAGTGCCTGGGGTTGCGGCCTGTGGGTTCGAGGCGGAACCCCGCACGACGACGATGTCGTCGTCGAGGAGTTCGTCGCCGACGCGAAGTTGACGTTGCTTGGTCATCGCCTCAACTGTCTCGACCGTCAGCGAAACTGCCGACGAGCGGCAAAGAAATAGGAGTACATCGACTCGGGAGCGCGATCCGGCAAGAGTCGCACGAGTTGGGAACCGACCGCTGCGGCGACCGCTGCGGGGACTCCAATACCTCCGCCTCTGCGACGCCCCTGCCCACAACCGGAGGCTACCGGAGCTTCACCCTCCGGCCGCGCTCTGAGATTTTGACAGTCAGATCCGACCGCAAAAGGGCCGGATTTGACTGTCCACACCCTGGAGGGGTGGGGCGCGGAGACTCCGTCAATCGGCGACGCGCTTCGCTCAACCTCCCGCGTGGCGAGGCCCACCGATGTTGCGGAGCAATGGTTCCAGGACCCACCACCTGGCTCGATCGCACGGTCGATCGCGTGCCACCAGCTCGAGGCGCATGACCGATCGGATGGGCTGCCTCAAAGGCGACACCGTCGCCGGCCTGGTGGTCCCGACCGCGGACTACGTCCGCTTCGCGACCCACTATCGGTTCCGGCCCGACTTCTGCTCAGGCACCTGACCACGTTACTTCGCTCAGATGGCGCTAGATGAGCTTTACTGGCTCTTCGGATTTCAGCGGGGTGTAACGGTGGCGAGTAGCGCCCAGTTCGGCCTGCCGACGTAGAGGAGCACGCGGATCCGGTAGTTGCGGAAACGGGTGAAGCCGAACGCGATCCGTTTCACGCGTTTGATCAGGTTGTTGGCGGCCTCGGTCGGCGCGTTCGTGAACCGGGCCTGATGCCACGC
>JBPCMH010000030.1:0-6597 GCA_051002495.1 Acidimicrobiales bacterium | reverse complement strand
CCCTCGAGGCTGTCGTCGAGGAACTTGGCCCCGCGGATGACATGGACTCTGTGTGCAAGGCCATAAGTCACGGCTCGCTTATGGGGGCCAGGGGCCACTCGGGGGTCATCCTGAGTCAGATCCTCCGCGGCATCGCGGAGGAGTGCCGGCGGGCCGACGCCGTCGACGGCGAGATCATGGCCGGGGCACTCACCTCCGCGGCTGACGCGGCCTACGGCGCGGTGATGCGCCCGGTCGAGGGCACCATCTTGACAGTGGCCCGGGCCGCGGCGGACGGCGCTCGAAGCAAAGCTGGCGCCGCACTGGTTGATGTGCTCGACGCGGCTAAGGAGGCCGCCGCGGCGGCCCTGGCTAATACGCCTGAACTGCTCCCGGTTCTCAAGCAGGCTGGCGTCGTAGACGCGGGCGGTGCCGGTTTCCTGCTCTTGTTGGATGCCCTTCTGGAGGTCGTGGCCGGGCGTCCGATCCCGGAGCCAGACCCGACCGCCATCGACCTCAACCCGACCGCGTCCCTCGAAGTGGCGCCCGGCGAGGCAGGTCACGACGTCGGCGACCTTCGGTATGAGGTCATGTTCTTCCTCGAGGCCCAAGACGAGACCGTCCCGAGGTTCAAGGAGATGTGGGCCGGTATCGGCGATTCGATCGTGGTGGTCGGCGGTGATGGCATCTGGAACTGCCACATCCACACCGACGACATCGGCGCGTCCATCGAAGCCGCGCTCGATTGTGGCCGTCCCAAGAAGATCAGGGTGACCGACCTGCTTGAACAGGTGGAGGAGGAGCGCTGGGTGCGCGAGGCAGAAGCGGCGCCGCACGAAGACCCGCCTGCCGAACCCGTCGACTGCGCCGTCGTCGCGGTGGCCACCGGCGACGGCATCAGGCGCATCTTCCGGTCGCTCGGCGTCCAGCAGATCGTGGCCGGCGGTCAGAGCATGAACCCGTCGACGGCGCAGATCCTCGAGGCGGTCGAAGCGGTCCCGGCTGATGAGGTCGTCATTCTGCCGAACAACAAGAACATCATCCCGGTGGCCGAGCAGGTGGCGCCTCACACGAAGAAGGTTGTTCGTGTCATTCGCACGATGGGCATCGCGGAGGGTTTCGCTGCTCTGCTGGCGTATGACCCGGATGCCGATGCTGGCCAGAACCATGAGGCGATGTCAGGTGCCGCCTCGACGGTCGTCAGCGGCGAAATCACCCGTGCGGTTCGCGACTCGTCGTGTGACGCAGGCCCGATCGCCGAGGGTGACTACCTGGGCATTGCCAAGGCAGGCATCACCTCGATCGCTGCCGACATCGGGTCCGCCGCCGTCGACTTGCTCGAGGTCCTGATCACCGCAGGCCACGAAGTGCTCACTGTGATCGAAGGCGACGGTGCCTCGGCCGCCATCACCCGACATATCTCGGA
Organism: Acidimicrobiales bacterium; assembly: GCA_051002495.1. Taxonomy (GTDB): domain Bacteria; phylum Actinomycetota; class Acidimicrobiia; order Acidimicrobiales; family CADCTF01; genus JBPCMH01. The sequence continues at coordinate 5,192 of JBPCMH010000030.1, read as the reverse complement.
GTGGGCCGGCGAGCATCGGCCTGGCATCGACGTTGAGGTCCACCACGGCGGGCAGCCGCTGTACCCGTATCTGTTCTCGATTGAGTGAACCCTGCAGGCGAGTGAGCCCTTCGATCGGCCGAGCGCGGGCGGGGAACAAGCGTTCGCCAACTGAACACGTCACGGCGGTACGGTGGTTTCGTGCCTGAGCGCACCCTTCTGTACTTCACGTCGCTGCCCGTCACAGAGGTGCAAGGCGTCGGCACCAAGACCGCTGACGCGCTGGCGGTGATGGAGATCGAGACGGTGTATGACCTCATCACCCACTACCCGCGGCGCTATCTCGATCGCACGAAGCAGGCCGAGATCCGAGACCTTCAGGTGGGGGAGGAAGCCACCATCGTGGCGGTCGTCAAGCGATCCCAGTCCCGGCGCACCCGTCAGGGCCGGTCCCTGGTCGAGATCGACGTCTTCGACGGGTCGAGCTACCTGAAATGCACGTTCTTCAACCAGGCGTGGAGGGCCAAGCAACTCAAGGTGGGCCAGGAGGTGCTGCTGTTCGGGAAACTCGACGTTTACCGCGGTAGGCGTCAGATGACCAGCCCGGTTGTCGACCTGATCGGCGACAAGACCGGCCGCATCATCCCGATGTACTCACAGTCGGAGAAGGCCGGGGTGAACACTTGGGAGCTCAAGGACTTCATCACGGAGGCGCTGCGACGCATCCCGAGCCTCACCGATCCGCTCGACGACCGCTGGCGCGACCGCCTCGGTGTGATCGACCGCGGTCGGGCGTTGCGCCAGATTCACGGGCCGACGACCGTCGCCGATCACCAGCAAGCGCGCAGGCGTTTGGTGCTTGATGAGCTCCTGCGCCTTCAGATCCATCTCGTGCTCCGGAAGCGGGCGATCGAACGGGAGTCCAAAGGAATCCGCCACGTGGTCGAAGGTGACCTGGTCCGTCAGCTCAACGCTGGTCTCCCGTTCGAGCTGACGAAGGCTCAGCGCGGGGCCATTCGTGAGATCGCGACCGATCTCGAAGGACCGCACCCGATGCATCGGCTCCTCCAGGGTGATGTCGGATCGGGCAAGACCCTCGTGGCCGTGACCGCTCTGCTTATGGCGGTGCAGGGTGGGCATCAAGGAGCGTTGATGGCACCGACCGCGGTGTTGGCCGAACAGCACTGGCTCAGTCTTCGGTCGATGCTCGATGGACTCACCGTCACCGATACCGCCGACACCCTGTTTGGTGAGCGACCGCTGCGGGTCGAGTTGCTCACCAACCGGACAACCGCAGCGGAGCGGAAGCGACTGTTCGCTGATCTCGCTAGCGGTCAGATCGACATCGTTATCGGCACCCATGCCCTGATCACCGACGACGTCGACTTCAACGACCTTGGCGTGGTCGTCGTTGACGAGCAGCATCGGTTCGGCGTTGAGCAGCGCGCCGCTCTACGCGGGAAGGGCGATGATCCAGACGTCCTCGTGATGACCGCCACGCCCATCCCGCGCACCGCGGCGATGACGGTCTACGGCGCACTCGATATGACGGTGCTGGGGGAGCTCCCGCCGGGACGGACGCCGATCAAGACGCAGTGGATGCGAGGGCCCCTCGAGGAGTCGGCCGCGTGGACCGCCGTTCGGAGTCAGGTCGAAGCCGGACATCAGGCGTACGTGGTGTGTCCGCTGATCGAGGACTCCGAAAAAATCGAGGCCCGTTCGGCGGAAGAACTGTACGACCAACTTGCCGCTGGTGAGCTCAAGGGCTTACGCCTTGGAATCCTTCACGGTCGGGTTCCAGCCAAAGACAAGGAACAGTCGATGGACGCCTTCCGGCGGGGTGAGATCGATGTGCTGGTGGCTACGACCGTCATCGAGGTCGGCGTTGATGTGCCGAACGCGACCGTCATGGTCGTTATCGACGCCGACCGTTTCGGCATCGCGCAGCTCCATCAACTCAGGGGCCGCGTCGGCCGAAGCGCCGCAGTGTCGTATTGCTATTTGCTCGGTGAGGCCAACACACCAGACGCCGAGGAGCGACTGTCGGCTCTGGAACGGACCACGGACGGCTTTGAGTTGGCCGAGGTCGATCTTGAGCTTCGCGGAGAGGGCACGATCCTCGGCACCAGGCAAAAGGGCCAGACCGACTTGAAGCTCGCCTCGCTGAGGCGCGACAAGGATCTGATCGAGTTGGCTCGGGAGGTCGCCTTCGAGATGGTCGACGGCGGCGCGGTGCGCCGTGGCACGGAGCTGGTTGCCGAGCTTGAGCACATGCTCGATGTGCATGAGGACGACATCGACTTCCTGTTCGAGTCCTAACACGGTCGCGCTAGGCCGAGACGACCTGGGTACGGTTGGTAGGTGCCCGACAGTCCGTCTCGATCGCTCGCTGGAGTTGTGCTGGCCGCGGGCGCGGGCACGCGGCTGCGGCCGCTTTCCCTGACACGCCCGAAGGTGCTGTGTGAGGTCGGAGGCACTGCACTGCTCGACCGGGTGCTGGCCGATGTGGTCTCGTTGGCGGGGGAGGTTGCGGTCAATGCCCACCATCACGCCGACCAGATTGTCGCCCACGTGCGTGATCGGTGGCCGGATGTGCACGTTGAGGTCGAACACCCAGAAGCGTTCGGCACCGCGGGAGCGATTGGCAACCTCCGGAAGTGGCTTGGAGGAAGAGATGTGCTGATCGCCAACGGCGACACCTACCGCACGGGCGGCCTGGCCCACCTTTTGAACGGATGGAGCGGAGAATCGCCGCGCCTGCTGGTGGTGAGGGACGACGACCGGGGCGACTTCGGGCCGTGGCGGTTCGCGGGGGCCTCGTTGCTGCCGGCGGCCGATGCGCGTGCGCTCAGGGCCACCCGGGCCGGGCTCTATGAGGTTTGCTGGAAGGCCGCTGAACAGGCTGGACGCCTAGAGTTCGTAGAGCACGCAGGCACCTTTATCGACTGTGGGACACCGGCCGACCTCGACCGAGCCAATCGCCTGGCGGAAGCCGAAGTCCGGTGAGCGGCCGTCGCCGCATACTCCTCTCGGTTGCGCATGCCCTGCGTCGTGTGTGGTGGCGTATCGCCGGGCCGCGCACCCTCGGTGTGCGAGGTCTCGTGCTCGATGACGATGGCGCGGTGCTCCTCGTTCGTCACACGTACGGTCAGTCGTGGTGGCACCTGCCCGGTGGGGGTGTGAAGCGACGTGAAGGTTTGGCTGAGGCCTGCCTGCGGGAGCTGCGAGAGGAAGTCGGGGTCATCGTCGATGGCGGGGTCGGCGACCTTGACCTCTTCGGCGTCTACTCGAACCTGGCCGAGGGTAAGAGTGACCATGTGGCAGTGTTCATGGTGACGCGCTGGACGCGAGTTGAGACAGCGGCGGATGAAATTGCCGAGGCCGCGTTTTGGCCCGTCGATCCGCCGCCCGCCGACGTCTCCCCGGGTACTGGCCGCCGCCTCGCCGAGCTCCGCGGCGCGTCCCGAGTGTCGTTTCGTTGGTGAGTTGGTCGCAGGGCTTGTTCGGGATGCGTTGGTGTTTGCTGGTGTTCTCCGACGCGCCGCGCTGTTCCGCCGGTTAGATTTTGTCCGAGATGTCATCCCCCCTTGTCGAACTCCGCGGTGTGAACAAGTGGTTCGGCGATCTCCACGTGCTGCACGACATCGATCTGAGCGTGGAGGCCGGCGAGGTCGTGGTGATCATCGGGCCCTCCGGTTCGGGCAAGTCGACGCTCTGCCGGGCCATCAACCGCCTGGAGCCAATCCAGGAGGGGACGATCACGGTTGATGGCGTGCCCCTCCCAGAAGAAGGCAAGGAGTTGGCTCGGCTGCGCGCTGATGTCGGCATGGTGTTTCAGTCGTTCAACCTCTTCGCTCACAAGTCGGTCCTGCAGAACGTGACGCTCGGGCCAATGAAGGTCCGCGGCCTGTCCAAAGCCGACGCCCGCGAGCGGGCCACGCACCTCCTCGAGCGTGTCGGCATCGCCGACAAGGCGGATCGCTTCCCGGCTGAGCTGTCGGGCGGTCAGCAGCAGCGCGCCGCGATCGCCCGGGCGCTGGCGATGGAGCCCAAGATCATGCTGTTTGACGAGCCAACCTCGGCCCTTGATCCCGAGATGATCAAAGAGGTGCTCGACGTAATGCTTGAGTTGGCACAAGAGGGTACGACCATGCTGGTGGTCACCCACGAGATGGGCTTCGCCCGATCCGCGGCCCGCCGAGTTGTCTTCATGGATGAGGGCCAGATCGTCGAGGTCGCCCCGCCAGATACGTTCTTTTCGAAACCCAAAAGTGAAAGGGCCAAGGACTTCCTATCGAAGATCTTGGCCCACTAGAGACAAACAGATCCACCCAGGAAAGCAACACAACCAAAGGAGAACCATGAGCAGAACACGCAAGGTTTGGGGACTCGGTGCCCTGCTGCTGGTGCTGGCCCTCGTTGCCGGTGCATGCGGTAGCAGCGACGATCCAGCAGTCGATTCTGGAAGCGGGTCCACAACCACCGAGGCCGGTCTGCCTACGCCCAGCTTCCCCGACGGCTCGACGATGGCGAAGATTCAGGCCAAGGGGAAACTGGTCGTCGGCACCAAGTTCGACCAGCCGGCATTCGGCCTGAAGAACCCGGTGTCGGGCGACGTTGAAGGCTTCGACGTTGAAGTCGCGAAACTGATCGCTCAGCGCATCTTCGGCGGCACGCTCGAAGAAGCAGCAAAGAAGATTGAGTTCAAGGAAGCCGTGTCGAAGAACCGGGAACCGTTCATCCAGGACGGCACCGTCGACATCGTCGTGGCCACCTACACGATCAACGACACCCGCAAGGAAGTCGTGTCGTTCGCCGGGCCGTACTTCGTGGCGCAGCAGGACATTCTCGTGAAGTCCGACAACACCACGATCAAGAGCGTTGACGACCTAGCCGGCACCAAGGTCTGCTCCGTCAAGGGCTCGACGTCGGAGAAAAACGTGAAGGCTAAGGCCCCTTCGGCAGATCTGTCGCTGTTCGACAGCTACTCGCTGTGCGTTGAGGCGCTCAACGATGGTCGCGTCGAGTCAGTCACCACCGACAACATCATCCTGCAGGGCTTCGCCAAGGACTCCGGCGACGAGCTGAAGCTCGTCAAGGCTCCCTTCAGCGACGAGCCTTACGGCATCGGCGTCACCAAGGGCGATGACGACTTCCGTTCGTTCATCAACGACACACTTGAGGAGATCTACGAGAGCGGCGAGTGGGCGGCG
>JBPCMH010000029.1:0-2513 GCA_051002495.1 Acidimicrobiales bacterium | reverse complement strand
CGATTCCGCCACCGCCGACCAACCCCGCCGAAGCTCCCCACCGTGGCGTGGATCAACCAGCCGACCATCGACAACGACGCACAGAAGAAATCCTGAGTAATCGTCTCAGATGGCTTGACAGGTTCCGTCGCTTGGGGCGCGATTGGCTGCCCCTACCGCCGGTTCAGCGGCAGCACCGTTCGAGTGATCGCCAGATCGTGCCAGGAATCCGTCTCCGAACGCCGGCTGATGGCCACGGTGGTATCAGGATGCAACCGGGTGACCGAACGCCGCGGTGAACTGAGCATCCAGGCGGATCAGAGACCGCTTGGCTGGAGCGGTGAGCCGTAGCTCGTGGTTGAGCCTGAGGATTCCGTACGCAACTGCGACATGCCCGGGGATCTTGACGTGGGCGCGGCGACCCCAGTCCTGGAGCGACTTGGCAATGGGCTGCCCATCCTTCAGATCACCGGAGGTGACGATTCCGGCCGTGCCGAGCATGCCGTTCACGACCTCGATGTACTGGCCCCGGTCGATGAGATCCTCGGTGGCAGCGCCGTTCGGCAATCGGAAGATTCGGCTCTGGTCCACTCCGGCAGCGAGTAGGGCCTTCTTATGTTTGTCGCCGCCGGGATCCCCGTCGTGGAGGTACACCACCTTGGCTGCGATCTCCTCGACGTTCATCCCGTACGCATGTGCGTTGGAGAGGCCGGGAGCGATCTGGTAGTCGAGATCGCTCTTCCCGGTGGCGGCTCTGATGAGGGTGGGCAGGAGGATCATGTCGGCTGCGCCCTCGGCGAGCACGGCGCGGCGACAGACCGAGAACGCTGCAGCCGAGGCTCCCATGGCGTAGAGCAGCGGGGCGAAGCCGGGTTCCTGGTTCGTCCAGAAGTCGGCCTTGAGCTTGCTCGCGTCCTGCTGCTGTCGGTCTCTCGACAGGAGCCGGATGCTAGTTCCTAGGTCGGACGGCAGACACCCGGGAGAGTGTGTCGTATAGAAGACCTGCGTTGCCTCGACGTTCTTGAGGAGCACTCCGACCAGATCTGCCTGTGCGTCGTAGTGGAGATGCGTCTCGGCCTCGTCGATGAGAAGAACTGGAGGCACGGCGAGGTGCTTTGCGGCGAGGAACGCCGACAGCGCTATGAACGTGCGGAGTCCATCGCTGCGCTCCTCGATGTTGGTCACCGCACCCTTGCGGTCGAACTCCTTCAATCGGACCTCGAGATTTTGCGCGTTGACCTTGAACCGCACTGCAACGTTCGCCTGGTTCCAGGCCTGGCTGTAGAACTCGAGCAGGTTCGCGTTCGCCTCCTCGATGTAGCTCTCCTGGTTGCTGTCATCGGCCGTCTCGATGTAGGTCCAGAGCCGGTTGAGATCAAGGTCGGCGATCTTCAGCAGGTTGCGGAGCGATCGCTGGGGCGCGGCGCGCTGCGTCTGCTCTTCGATGGCGTGGACCGTGCCGAGCTCCCGATCTCGTTCCTCGAAGAGCACGAACTTCGGGACTCGGTCGATCATGCGGTGGCGGCCTATATCGCTCGGGTGATCGGAGGTCGCGATCTCGTACACGGCTTCGAGAGCTGCGGCGGCTCGGGCGTCTCGCGGGTTGCCCTTTCGACTCGTCGGCGCCGCATCTTTGAGCCACTCGATGAGCTGGCGGGCTGCCTGGGTCGTCGGGTCCTCCCAGTTGCGATCAGGTGCCGCAAGCCCGTCGTCAACCTGCGTGGCCCAGTCGCCCGCCGTGAGACTGTCCTCGTCATCGGAGTCGAGACGCGCGGCGAACTGGAACTCGAGGCGCTTCCTGACTGAGACGAGCCGGGCGCGGGCTGTGTCGAACGGGCGCGGGTCGCGCTTCGGTGACGGGGTGAACCCGTAGGCCGCTGCGCCATTGCGGTGGCGCTCTAGGATGAACGGCCTCGGCATCTCGGCGAAATCAAGATCGGCGATCACAGCGACGTCGTCCGCATCTAGGTCGTACTGCGCCCAGACCACCCGGTCGTCTTCCTCGACGCGATGGCTTCGGTTCATCGAGGCGACCGGAAGGGCGACCTCCTCGTCGGCGGTGAGCCAGACCAAGGCTTCGAGCAGACTCGACTTGCCCACCTCGTTGAGCCCCACGAAGGCAATGATCTGACCGTCCACGCTGCACCCGGTGCGAGCCAGGCGCTTGTAACCCTCGAATTCGATGCGGGTGCAGCGCATGGTGTCCAGACCTCCCTCGATGGTCGTCGACCGCTCGGTGCGGATAGCTCGCAGGCTAAAGGCGTCCGGTGCAGGATCGAGGCATGCCTGAGCCTTGGGCGCCGCGCGTCCTGGGCCGCACGTGTCCCCCAACGCTGGCTAGGCGGGACACGCTCTGGCGGCGACGTCGCCCCTCGCGTGCCCACTGACGATCCGGCCTTCGACCGCCCGGGAACGGCACTTCCTGCGTGCCCCATAACGAGGAGGGGCCGAGGGACGGCGACCATCCCCAACCGCCGGGTCTGGGGACACCGCCAACGAGGCAAATGTTGCCTGACACGGCACTAGATCGCATC
>JBPCMH010000028.1:0-2831 GCA_051002495.1 Acidimicrobiales bacterium | reverse complement strand
ATCCCCACCCAGGCGCTGCTTCAGCTCCTCCCAGGTGTCGGCCTGCGTGGCGCCCAGGAACGCCCAGAGCTCGGCCGTGTCGAGAGCGCGGACCGGGTCGAAGTCGGTCGGCGGCCCCTGCGCAGTGCCGACCTTGGCTAGGTGGTACCCGCCGTGGTCGACCAGCCAGTCGCATATGGACGACTCGAACAGCGCCTCGTCCGCCTTCAAGCCGCCACCCCCGGCACCACCGTCTCCCCGGTGACAGCTGCCGTGATCAGCGCCTGCCGATGCTCAACCAGCAGCTCGATCTGACGTGAGAGCGAGGCGCGCAGCCGGTCATGCGAGGTAACGATCCGGTCGAACTGGGCTGCAAGTTGCCGTTGCGCTGACGGCTCCGGCCACGGGATAAGCAGATCGAGAATCTGTGCGACATTGATCCGACTGAACGTCGACCCGATCTTCGCCTCGTCGAGTTGGTCGATGCCCAGGGAGTTGAGGACATAGGTCAGGTACAACTGGTCCTGATCGTCAGATGTGATGAGGCATACGTCCTGACCCATGCAGAACGGATCGGCCGTGTCCACGTAGGATGCGATGCCGATCGACGCATTGCGGGAGTAGATGATGTCGCCAACGCGAGGCTGGCGAGGCGGCTCGATCAGGTCCAGGTAGTCAGCGTCATCGACGAAACGGTGGCAGCGGCTGAGGTCCAGCCTGCCGGGCGTTGCGTCACCGGGACTCACGACCGGATAGCCATCCTCGACGTACGCGGCCGTACGGTGCTTGCAGTCCACGACTCGCCACTTCCGCCTCAGGGGGAGCGAAGGGACATCGAGCGACCGGAGTGTGAGCCGGATCTCTGCGCCAAGGCGTTCGTCCAGCAGTTCGATGAGGCGGCGCTTCTTGGAGATGAGGGCGTCGATGCGGGCCGTCTCGGCGTCGAGGAAGTCGGCGATGGCACGTTGCTCGCCCAATGCGAGGCCTGGACACTTGAAGTCGCCGACCTTGGCCCAACTGGTCCGCGGCATCTTGGCGCCCTCGGACGTGGCGACCGCCCAGTCAAGGAACGGGCGCGACTGCACGAGATACGCAAGCCACCGCGACGTCGTGTCAGCGGCGGGCCGGATGCACAGGAGTTCCGTCGACGCGTAGGTTGGTTCTTCGACGAGCAGGCTCTTGGACAGGTAGGGCCGGAGCTTTCCATACAGAACATCGCCGGGCTTTGCCTCAGTGAACCCAGTCGGTGGCGGAGGGCCAATCGGCACGACTGCATCGACAAGGCGCCCCAGTCCTGACGCGATCAGGTCCAGGGTGACGAGCGGACGTTCGTCTCGTCGGGCCGCCGGGGACGTAACTTGCGACGCGCGGTGCTTGAGCCGAACCGACGTCACTCCGTCACCTCCTTGAGGAGGGCCTGGATCTCTGACTCGAGCTGTTTGATCTCGGCGTCGATCTTGGCGAGGGGGCGGGGTGGGACGTATTTGTAGAAGTGGCGGGTGAGCGGTATCTCGTAGCCGATCTTCGTCTTGGAGTGGTCGACCCAGGCGTCGGGGACGTAGGGGAGCACCTCGGCTTCGACGTAGCTGTCGATCGCGCTCCGGTACGCGTCCGACTCCAACCGGCCGGTGACGTCGGCCTCGAAGGTGACGGGCTCGGCGGGGAGCGGGACGTTCTCCTGGTCGCGCAGGTCGGGATCGGGCTCCGGCTTGCCGCGCTTCGTGACGATCGGGTCGTCCTCGTCGCGCACGGTCAGCCCGCTCAGCACTGCCTTCTCGATCCGCTTGGCGTTGCCGGTCATGCCCGTCGCGAGGTCGCGGACGCGCTCGAGCAGGTCCTTGGAGTCGTAGGGCTGTCGTTCGCCCTTCCACGTCCGAAGCGAGTCGAGCAGTGAAGCCCGATCGGACTCGTCCAGCGCGGCGACCGTCTTGTCTGCCTCGACCGCGGCAAGGGTGTCGTCGTTGACCTCGTAGTGGACCCGCAGCGGTCGCTCGACGGTGATGCGCATGAAGCCGAACGACTCGTTGGGGAGGATCTTCACCCGATCGCCCTCGGCGTGGTCGGCGTAGAGGCGGGTGATGTCGGCGATCTGCTCGCCGCTGATCTCCTTGCGCTTTTCGCCGAGGCTCTTGCGCATCTTGACGAACGACTCGCGGGCGTCGATCAACTGGACCGTGCCCTGGCGCTCGGGGGTCTTGCGGTTCGTGACGATCCAGAAGTAGGTGGAGATCCCGGTGTTGTAGAAGAGCTGGTCGGGCAGGGCGACGATGGCGTCGAGCCAGTCGTTCTCGATGATCCAGCGGCGGATCTCCGACTCGCCCGATCCGGCCGCGCCGGTGAACAGGGGCGAGCCGTTGAAGACGATGGCCAGCCGCGAGCCGCCCGCCTTGACGGGCTTCATCTTGGAGATCATGTGCTGGAGGAACAGCAGCGAGCCGTCGTTGATGCGCGGCAGCCCGGCACCGAAACGCCCGGCGAAGCCCTTCGTGTCGGCCTCGTCCCTCACGGCCTTCTCGATCTTCTTCCACTCGACACCGAACGGGGGGTTGGCGAGGAGGTAGTCGAAGGTGTCGCCACCGAAGCCGTCCTCGGAGAAGGAGTTGCCGTAGGCGATGTGGGAGGCGTCCTGGCCCTTGAGCATCATGTCGGCCCGGCAGGTGGCGTAGGTCTCGGCGTTGAGCTCCTGGCCGTAGACCTCGAGCCGCGCCGAGGGGTTGAGGTGGCGCAGGTGGTCTTCGGCCACCGAGAGCATCCCGCCGGTGCCACACGCAGGGTCGAAAAGGGTGCGCTTGACGCCAGGCTTGGTGAGCACCTCGCCGTCCTCGGCGAAGAGCAGGTTCACCATCAACCGG
>JBPCMH010000027.1:0-11635 GCA_051002495.1 Acidimicrobiales bacterium | reverse complement strand
TCGCAGGGTGAAGCTGAAGATCACCCCAGGGTGGGACGTGGATCCGGTCAAGGCAGTGCGGACTGAGTTCGGCGACGACCTCATGCTGCAGGTCGACGCCAACGGTTCGTATCGCCCGTCCGATGTCGACGCCCTACGTCCGCTCGACGACTTTGGGTTGCGGCTGATCGAACAACCTTTCCCGGCCGACGCGCTGCTCGCCCACGCCGGGGCGCGCAAGAGCCTGCGCACGCCGATCTGCCTCGACGAGACGGTGACCTCGCTCCAGGTCGCCGCGGACGCCCTGGCGCTCAAGGCGTGCGACGTCCTGTCGATCAAACCTGGGCTGGTCGGTGGGCTGCGGGCCGCGACCGCGATCCACGACTTGGCCCAGGGCCACGGCGTCGATCTTTTCTGTGGCGGGATGCTCGAGACCGGCGTCGGCCGAGCGGCCAATGTCGCCCTCGCGTCGCTGCCTGGGTTCACCCTTCCCGGCGACCTGTCGCCGTCCCGCCGATGGTTCGCAGACGACATCACCGCTCCGCTCGAAATGATCGATGGCTCGATCCCGGTTCCAACCGGTCCAGGCATCGGCGTCGATCCCGATGCCGACGCCCTGGAGACGTTCACCGTCTCGCGCGACACCGTCCGGTGAGCGTGGCGGCCACGCGGACTGAAGCCGAGGCCCTTGACGCAACCGATCCGCTCCGCTGGCTGCGCGACGAGTTCGTCATTGCCAACGACGGCCTGATCTACCTCGACGGCAACAGTCTGGGCCGCTTGCCACGCAGGACCGAGCGGCGACTCTCGTCTGTGGTCACTGAGGGTTGGGGCTCTGGCCTGGTTTCGTCCTGGGATAGCTGGGTGAAAGATCCAACGGATGTGGGTGACCGCCTTGGAGCGGCCCTGCTCGGCGTGAGCGGCGGCCAAACCGTCGTGGGTGACTCCACCACCATCAACCTTTTCAAGCTGGCGCACGCAGCGCTCGATGCGGCTCGAGGTCAAGGGGTGGTTACTGATCGTGGCAACTTCCCGACCGACCGATATGTTCTCGCGGCCGTGGCCCGGGCACGAGGGGCCGACCTACGAGTGGTCGACGACCCGTCGATATATGAGCCACGCGAAAGCGACGGGCTGGTTTCGTTCTCCGCGGTCGACTACCGGACTGGCGCGCTCCTTGACATGAACGACATCACCGAGCGTGCCCACCGCGTCGGCGCCTTGGCCCTGTGGGACCTCAGCCACGCGGTGGGTGTGGTTCCACTCGACCTGGATGCCTTGGGCGTCGACATGGCAGTTGGCTGCACGTACAAGTACCTGAATGCGGGTCCGGGTGCCCCGGCGTTCGCGTACGTGCGCCATGACCTGCAGGCTGCGATCGACCCGGTGATACCCGGGTGGTTCGGCCATGCCGACCGGTTCGCGATGGGGCCCGACTATGTGCCCGGCCCCGGGGTCGCCCGGCTGCTGACCGGCACGCCCGATGTACTCGGCCTCGCCGCGGTCGATGAGGGCCTTCGGTTGCTGAGCGAGGCTGGTCTCGGCGCCCTTCGGCGGAAAAGCCTTGCCCTCACCGACCTCGTCATGGCGATGGTCGATGTGATCGGGCCGGAGTTCGGGCTCGACGTTGTGACACCGCGCCAGCCGGAACACCGAGGTGCCCATGTCAGCGTTCGTCACCCGCAGGCCTGGGAGATCTGTCAAGCGTTGCGGGCTCGGAACGTGGTGCCCGACTTCAGAGAGCCGGACCTCCTCCGAATGTGCCCAGCGCCCGCGTACACGCGGTTTGTCGACGCGTGGGACGGCGTGCGGGTTCTCGGCGAGGTCGTGTCGTCCGGCGCCCATCGGTCGTTTCCCACCGACCGACGGCCGGTCACCTGATCGATCGGCTGCAGGTGCCAGCGCCACGGGTAGCGTTCCCGAACGTGGCCACACCGATTGACAACGACGTCACCGCCCTGGCCCGGAAGATCGCTGAGCTAGGTGCCGGCGAGAAGAGCCGGGTGTTCCAGATGTCGTGGTGGAGTGAGCGAATGCTCAGTTGGGCCATGGCCCACCCTGAGTTCAAGACACAGCTCTTTCGGTTTGTCGATGTATTTCCGGCCACAACCGATGACGCCGACGTGCTGCGGCACGTACATGAGTACTTCCAGGGGGCCGACGCACCGCGCCTGATGCGGTTTGGGGTCGACATCGCGGAGAGGGTGCCGTTCGGTGACGACATCACCTCGTCAGTCGCCCGGCGAAACATCACTCGCATGGCTGAGCAGTTCATCGTCGGATCAACGCCGGCCGAGGCTGTCGATGGGCTCCATGGGCTGTGGCGGCAGGGGAGTGCGTTCACGGTTGACCTTTTGGGCGAGAAGACGGTCACGGAGGATGAGGCGGATCGGTACGCCGAGCGCGTACGCACGTTGATGTCTGCCCTGGTCGACGCGGCCAAGCATTGGCCCCCCGACGACCACTTGGAGTTCGACGATGCCGGGCCGATCCCACGGGTGAACCTCAGCATCAAGCCGACCGCGCTGGCCTCGCAGTACGCGCCGCTCACCCGCCAGGTCGGGCTTGAACAAGCAGGTTCACGGCTGAGGCCGCTGCTCCGTCAGGCATTGTCCGACGGTGTCTTCGTGTACTTCGACATGGAGCACTACGAGGTCAAAGACCTGACCATTGAGTTGTTTCGCACGTTGTGCGATGAGCCGGAGTTTGAGCGGCTGCACGCGGGGATCGTTATCCAGGGATACCTCAAGGACAGCGCGGACGACATCGCCGACCTCATCGCCTGGTCGTCGGAACGCTCGCAGCAGGTCGGCATCAGGCTGGTGAAGGGCGCGTACTGGGACTCCGAGACGATCTCAGCCGCGGCAGAAGGGTGGCCGTCGCCGGTCTATGAGATCAAGGCGGAGACCGACGCCAACTACGAACGCTGTGTTCGGCTCTTGCACGACCACCACGGTGCGGTCAAGGCCGCCTTCGCTTCGCACAACTTGCGTTCGTTGGCCTATGCCATCACCTACGCGCGCGACAAGGGCATCCCCGATGCCGGGTACGAGATTCAGATGCTCTACGGGATGGCAGAGCCCATCCACGCCGCGATCCGTCGTCTTGGCCTGCGGCTCCGCGTGTACGCACCGGTTGGAGAGCTGGTCCCTGGCATGGCGTATTTGGTCCGCCGACTCTTGGAGAACACCTCCAACGAGAGCTTCGTCCGTCACCGGTTCGCGGAAGCCCGATCGCTCGATGATCTGATCGCGGCTCCTAACGTCGACTCGCTACCCCCGGCTCCCAAGGCTGCAGCCGGCGTCGACACCGACCCTGCCGCGGTCGGTCCGTACCACCATGAGCCGCACGCGGAGTTCCGCCGGAAGGATCAGCGGCAGCGCTGGAAGAAGGCCGTCACGGCGGCCGATCCGCGTGGCAGGGGCGAGGAGGTGCCTGCGGTGATCGACGGCGAGCGGTTCATGACCGAGGATCACATCGTCTCTGTCGACCCCGCCGATCCGGCGACCGTCGTCGGCCGATCGGCCAGTTGTTCTGCGGCCGACGCTGACCGCGCCGTGGCCGGAGCGCTGAAATCTTTCCACCGTTGGCGGGACACACCGGTACCGGAGCGGGCCGCGGTGTTGTTCCGAGCCGCCTCCTGGCTCCGCGAGCGCCGACTCGAGATCGCGGCACTCGAGGTCTACGAGGCGGGCAAGCCGTGGAAGGAAGCCGACGGCGACCTCTGTGAGGCCATCGACTTCTGCGAGTACTACGCCAGGCAGATGCTGGTCCTTGGCGCAGGCGCGCCGGTCGTCTCTCCGCCTGGGGAACAGAACCGCATGCACTACCAGGGCCGCGGCGTCACCGTCGTGATCGCACCTTGGAACTTCCCCCTCGCTATCCCCACGGGCATGGTCGTGGCGGCGCTCGTAGCGGGCAACACGGTGGTCTTCAAGCCGGCGGAGCAGACCCCGTTAATCGCGTCGAGGCTGGTGCACGCCCTTGAGGCGGCTGGTCTGCCCGCGGGGGTGCTCCAGTTCGTGCCAGGCGTCGGCGAAGTGGTGGGCGCGCGCCTGGTCGAGCACCCCGACGTGGCCACAATCGCGTTCACCGGATCGAAAGCCGTCGGCCTTGCCATCACGGAGACGGCGTCGCGGTTCCAGGCCGGCCAGCGTCAGATGAAGCGCGTCATCGCTGAGATGGGTGGCAAGAACCCGCTGATCATCGACGGGGATGCCGATCTCGACCAGGCGGTGCCAGCCGCCATTTACTCAGCCTTTGGCTACGCCGGCCAGAAGTGCTCGGCTGCCTCGCGACTCATCGTGGTCGACGCGGTGCACGACGAGATGGTGCGGAGGCCATGTGGGGCCGCTGCGCAAATCCCGGTCGGCCATCCGAAGAGGATGGAGACTCTTGTCGGCCCGGTCATCGACGCCGACGCCCACCAACGGATCCGCGGGTACGTCGAGTTGGCTCGACGGGAGGGTGAGGTTCGCTTTGAGGGCGAGGCACCCGACCTCGGATGGTTCTGTCCTCCCGTCGTCGTGACTGATCTCGACCGGGATGCGCGTGTCGCTACCGAGGAGATCTTCGGTCCGGTGTTATCGGTGCTGCGGGCACGTGATTTTGACGAGGCAATCGAGGTGGCCAACAGCACTGACTACGCGTTGACCGCCGGGCTTATTTCTCGTTCGCCGGACCACATCGAAAGGGCCGCGAGGCAACTGCGGGGCGGGAACATTTACATCAACCGGGGCACGACCGGTGCCGTCCCGGGCCGCCAGCCGTTCGGCGGCTACGGACTGTCCGGCGTCGGATCGAAGGCCGGTGGGCCCAACTATCTCCTGCAGTTCCTTGACCCACGTGTCGTCACCGAGAACACGCTCCGTCAGGGGTTCGCTCCGGACATGGCCGAGTCAGGCGGACTCTGACCACCCAGGGTGGCCGGCATGTCGGCTTGGTTCCAAGGTTCCCGGTGGGCGCGCTACGGTCGCCCTGACTCGCCGTTGCGCTCACCCGGACCCGGCGGCCGGGCGGTGTGCCCAACCCGTGCCGGAGGTCTCCCCCCTTGACCAACTCGTTTGCTTTCCCCAGGCGCATCGCGACTGCCCTGATTGGGGTCGTCGCATTCGCGTCACTGCTGGTCGGTCCGCTGAGCGCGCCCGCCGCGGCCGACGCCGGATTCATCAATGGTGTTCGGGCTTCACAAGGTCTGCACCCGCTCGGAGACTCGCGCAGTTTGCACGCCGTCGCTGCATCGCACGCAGCAGAGATGGCCAGCGAGGGTCGCCTTTCCCACTCTGCCGGACTGCTGGGACGGGTGGCGAACTACTACTCCGATGTCACGGATGTCGGCGAGAACGTCGGCGTGGGCTCGTCGGAGGGCGAGGTGGCGAATCTGCTCCGGCGTTCTGGCGGTCACTACGCGAACATGGTTGGCCCGTTTACCCATGCAGCCCAGGCCGCGTACCGATCTGATGATGGCCAGGTGTGGGTCGTGCAAGTGTTCGCCCGCCGCGCCTCGGGTTACGGACCGACCGCGCTCGCTGGAATCATGGCCGCGACGGCGCCCCGGACCGGCCCAAGCAGCGCCGGCTACGCACTGGTCGGGGCTGACGGCGGGGTCTTCAACTATGGCGGCGCGAAGTGGGTAGGCAGCGCAGGCGGTACGCCGCTGAACGCACCGGTGATCGGGGCGGCCGCCACACCATCCGGCCAGGGCTACTGGCTGTTTGCCGCCGACGGCGGGGTCATCAACCTCGGCGACGCCGGCTTCTATGGGTCGGCCGGCAACATCAGACTGCATGCTCCAATCGTGGGTGGCGTGGCGACCCCCACCGGCAAGGGCTATTGGTTGGTTGCCGCTGACGGCGGGATCATGAACTACGGCGACGCCGGCTTCTATGGGTCGGCCGGCAACGTGCGGCTGAACGCCCCCATCGTCGGCATGGCCCCGACACCGACCGGGCGCGGCTACTGGCTGGCGGCTTCCGACGGCGGGGTCTTCAACTACGGCGATGCCCCGATGGTCGGCAGCGCCGGCAACCTCCGCCTCCAAGCGCCGGTGGTTGGTATGGCGTCCTTTGGGGGCAGCGGTATCTGGATGGTTGCCTCGGATGGCGGCATCTTCAACTACGGGACTGCTCCCTTCCACGGCAGCCTCGGCGCGACCCGCCTGAACCAGCCCATCCGGAGCATGCTGGCCTTGCCGGACGGCTCTGGCTACCGCCTCACGGCGCGCGATGGGGGCGTATTCACCTTCGGGCGAGCGACCTATGACGGGGGAATGGCTGGCTCGCCGCTGAACCCCTGGATGCCCTACTGATGCCCATCAAGAGCTCGGAGCCGGTTGGACCGTTCCCAGATGGGGTCGATCGCGACGACTACGACAAACTTCGGCGGCGGGTGCTGTGGTCGCTGCCATCGGGCCTGTACGTCGTGGGCAGTCGTGACGGCGAGCGACGCAATGCCATGACCCTGAACTGGGCCACCCAGGTCAGCTTCGAGCCGAAGTTGTTTGGGATCGGCGTGGAGAAGCCGGCGTTCACCCATGAACTGATCTCAGCGAGTGGCATCTTCACGGTCAACGTCATCGCCAGAGAAGATCGGGCAATCGTCCGGAAGTTCACCAAGCCGGTCGAGGTTGATCTTGGTGCCTCCACGCTGAACGGCTTCCCGTTCCATGACGGAGCCGCCACCGGGGCACCGGTGCTCGATCAAGCGGTCGCCTATGTGGAGTGCAACGTCACCCAAGAGATCGACTGTGGGGGCCACACCTTCTTCATCGGTGAGATCGCCAATGCGGCGTTCTTCAAGGATGAGGACACCGAGGTGCTCCGGATGGAGGACACCCGGATGAGCTACGGCGGTTGACCGCGCCAACGATTGGCTCGGAGGATCGGGCACCATGGTGCTCATGAGGCGACTGCTGATCATCCTCACCGCGTGCATCTTGGTCGCGGGTGGATGCGCTCAGAGCGAAGACCTGCCGCTGGCGGGTGAGGCCGGCGGCGGTGTCGTGCTGCCTGGGGACTCGACCCCGGCCCCAACGGGCGGCGAAGCGGCACCATCCTCCCCTCGTGGCCAGGCACCTACGGGCTCGGCGCCGCGGTCGTCGAGCCCCGGCACCGCAAGCCCGAACACCACGTCGAACTCCTCGGCCGCGCCACCGGCGCTCGACAAGGTGTGGCTCGGTGGGCCAGGCAGCTACGCCCGTCGGATCTTGCAGCCAACGCCGGCTACCTCAGTAGCACTCGACGTGATGCAGCAGGCCGGCGCCGAGCCCCGCTCTGGCACGCTCGAACACTTGCGGTCGAGGTTGGCCTTGGCCAGCAACAAGACAATCTCGGTCGGAGCCCCGACCACCGTGCCCGGGGGGGCCCAGAGCTGGACCGGTGAGCAGCTTCGTAAGCTGGCCGACGACCTGGGAACGATCGCGCACACCGGCGACCGGGCGGTCGTGCGGGTCCTGTTGCTGCGGGGCGACTTTCCAAGCGGTGGCGAAGGGAGGGTCCTTGGCGTGGCCGTCCGCGGCGACGTGTTTGCCCTCTTCACCGACCAGATTGCCAACAGCGCGAGCGTGCTGGCGCCCAGGAGCGAGGTGGAGAAGGCCGTGGCACTCCATGAGATGGGCCACATCCTCGGCTTGGTCGGCAACGTCGTCAACCAGGGTCGACAGGATCCTGACCACCCCGGACATTCCAGCAACCGCGAGTCAGTTATGTACTGGGCCATCGACTCATCGCTCTTTGCGACCGTGCTCAACGGACCTCCGCCGACCGAGTTCGACAACCAGGACAGGGCCGATCTCGAGACGATCCGCCGCGGTGGGTGACGACGACCGGTAGCGTCCGCACGATGCCCGCACCGGACGCCACTTGGGTCGACAACGCCGACGACCTACAGCGGTTGGTGGATGCTCTGTCGGCTGTTGACCGATACGGGATTGACACCGAGTTCCACCGGGAGAAGACCTACTGGCCTCAGTTGGCTCTGGTCCAGATCGCATGGGACGGCGGACTCGCCCTCGTCGATCCGATCGCGGTCGACATCACACCCATGGCTGCCATCTTCGATGACGCCCGCACGGCCATCTTTCACGCCGCCGACCAGGACATCGAGATCCTCTCGAACGTCTGCGGCGCGATCCCAGCCAAGGTGTTCGATACGCAGATCGCCGCGGGGTTCCTGGGATGGTCGACACCATCGCTGTCGACGTTGGCCAACGATCTTCTCGATGTCCACTTGGCCAAGGGCGACCGGATGACCGACTGGACCGTCCGCCCGTTGAGCGCCGGCCAACAGAAGTACGCGGCTGCCGACGTGGCCCACCTGCTCGAGTTGCATTCGGAGCTGACCTCGCGTCTAGAGGCCTGCGGCCGCTTGGATTGGGCTTGGGAGGAGTGCCAGACTCAGTTCAGCATTCCTCGCCCGCCACAGGACCCGGCGACGGCGTGGTGGCGTCTGAAGGACAACCGCTCGCTGCGCGGGCCGGCGCGGGGCATCGCGCAGGAGGTGACGGCGTGGAGGGAGCGCCGAGCAGCTGAGCTCGATCGGCCCATCCGCATGGTGCTCCCCGACTTGGCCATCGTCGGCATCGCCAACCGACCCCCGAAGGACGACAAGGCGCTGCGAGCCATCCGAGGTTTGGATGGCCGTCACTTGGGCGGGGGAGGCGTGACGGCCATCCTGGAGGCGGTCAAACGAGGACAGGCGCTTCCCGCAGACCAGGTGCATGTGGCCCCAACCGATGACCTCGACCGACGGCTTCGGCCGGCCGTCACCCTGGTTTCGGCCTGGATCTCCCAACTGGCGCGCGATCTCAGGCTGGACCCAGCAATCCTGGCCACAAGGGGCGACTTGGTCGGTTTCCTGCAGGGGAGCGACACCGCGCGGCTGGCTTCCGGCTGGCGACATGACCTGGTCGGAGATCCTGTCCGGCGAGTCGTTGCGGGGGAAGCCGCCATCGCCTTCAAGCCCGGAAGCGGCGACCTCGAACTGGAGCACCGATCTGGTCAGCCGATCCTCGTCGACCTGCCCCTGCCTGACCCGGCGTCAACCCGTCGCTGACGGGCCGCCGGGTTTCACCCGTCGCCCGGCGGGCGTAGGTCGATCCGCAGGGTGAGGATGCCGTCATCGAGGCTGGCCTCGGCGTCGCTGAGCATGGCGTAGTCCATGTAGTCAGTTTGCATCTGCTCGATGAACCGCTTCCGCTCCGGGCCCTCGATGGGCGGGATGCCGCGGCTCTTCACCGCTTTGGCCCTCGCTTGGAAGCGCTCGATCATGGCAGCAGCGTCGAAGTCGTCAGCCATGGCGTCACCCTACCGCCGGCGTTCCGCTCCTTCGATCCGCTGGGCGACCCAGATCGATCTGGCAACCTGTAGCATGACCGCCGACCGTAGGTTCTGCGAGACGGGGAGCAGCCCGTGAAGAAGGGACGCCATCGGCGCTTCGAAGAGGCGCGCGCCCTGAAGCGACTGACCGAGACCACTGATGAGCCGTGCGCGGAATGTGGCGCTGAGCCAGAGGGTGAGCACGCGTCGTGGTGCCTGGCCACCGAGGACGACGAGCTCGACGAGCAAGAAGAAGCCTGATAGCAAACGCCCGTCTTGCCAAGAGCGCGGCCCCCGGCTCGGGCATCGAGGCCTCGACCGACTTCGTAGTGGCCTTCGACGGATAAATAGAACGGGCTGCGCGTCAGTCTTCGGCTTCGAGCGCTTCGAGCATGACTCGCATCCGGGCGAGGCCCCTGCGCATCCGTGACTTCACGGTGCCCTCCGGAAGTTCGAGCCGCTCCGCGACTTGCCGGTGGGACAGCTCGGCGAAATACGCCAGCGCGATGACCTCTCGCTCGCCTTCCGGCAACATCCTCATCACCGCGATCAGGCGCTCAGTGAGGTCGCGCTGCACCGCGTGCCAGTCTGGCGTCGGCACGCTTCCGCGCCGAACTGCCTGGGTCTGCCGTCGGAGTCTCGACTGCTCCGAGCGCAGCACGTCGATGGCTCGGCTTCGAGTCGCCATCACGAGATACCCCCCGAGCGACCTCCTTGTGGCGTCGAACCGTCCCGGCTCTGACCCGTACCGAAGCAGGACATCGTGCACGACATCCTCGGCGCGATCCCGGCCTACCAGGCGCGCAGCCACCCCGAGCATCGCGCCCCGGTGAGGGTACGCCTCCGCTAGTGGCGCTGGGTCGAAATCTGGTTGCGTGCGCTCGTATGACACCAGCCATGGCCCTACCCCGGATCCCGGGATGCCGAAACTTCCTGCCGATCGGTGGGCCTCGGGTCGCCCTTCCGGCTGTCGGTGATCGCCAACTTGAGCGCATCCGCCGGGACGGAAACAGCGACGATGCGGGGATCGCGACCAAGGTCGGTCGTCGCGACGAGGTCGCCATGGACCTCGACCCAGAGTTGGTAGGTCCTTCCGTCGGCGAGGGGTGTGAGGTTGTCGCTCCAGAGTACGCCCCGCCCATCCGGGAGGACCACCAGATCGGCGAAGCGGTCAGAGCCAGACAACCGGATCCTCTGCGCTCCCGACTGGTTGGCCAAATCGAGCAGTCCGAGATGGTGCTCTGCGGCCGCCAGCCGATCGCGCACCGCTTGGTCATCTCGCCGGTCAAGCAGAGCGGCCATTCCCAGCGCGAGCACCAACACCGTGAGCGCGGCCGCTACGACCTGCCAGGGCCGCATGCGACCCGACCGACCCGAGGGCATCGCGACACCAAGCCGGTCAAGGAGGGCCGATGGCTCGGCGCCCTCCGCAGCGAGTTGCAGGTTGGCGACCACCGGGCCGTACGACGCGAGTTCGGTCTGGCAGATCTCGCACGTCACCAAGTGCGCGTCGACCGCGGCCCGTTCGGCCTCGCTGACCGCCCCGAGCGCGAAGGCGCCCATCAACTCGGAGAGCTGCTCATGCGCGGTGGGGGGATGACTCACGACACCATTCCCCTACCCCATTGTCAGCGGATCCAGGCGTACAACTCACTACCTGCCGATGCGTGAGCGAGGAACTCTCCAGGTTCGACCCTCACGGTGCGCCTGGGCGGCAACGTCGGTCATCACCAGGGCGTCGGCGTGCTGCTCCGCTATTGGACGACGATCTCACCGGTCATGTAGTTGTGGATGCCGCACTGGTAGCTCACGGTCCCCGGTTCGTCGAACGTGTGCTTGAAGACGCCCCCCCGGGCCAGCCGCTTGCTCTCTTCCCCGTCGATCACCACGCTGTGCACGGCCTCGTCGTCGTTCGTCCAGCGGACGCGTTCGCCAACCGGGACCTCAACCCTTTCGGGCGCGAAGGCGAAGTCCTTGATCTGTACCTCAACTCCACTACTTGCGGAGGTGGACTTGGACGTGTCGCTGGTAGCCGAAGGGCTTTCAGAATCGGAACCGCCGCACGCGGCGACACCTGCAACCATCAGGAGTAGCACCACGCATCGCGCCAGCGCTGGTCTGTCTCTCATGGTCAAGGGTCAGGCGGGTGTGGCGGCCTTGTCCGTCTGCACGAAGACAACCGGAACGGGGTACTTGCCGAGAGCGAAGAGCAGAATGGCCTGATGCTCCTGATCGACCGCGAAGATGGAACCTGCGAGCGTGATGGCGTCCTTGCTCTTCAGCACCGGGAGCGCCTTCAGGTAGGTCTGCGCGGCGATCTCTTCCAGCATGAGGGCGAGCTT
>JBPCMH010000026.1:0-4808 GCA_051002495.1 Acidimicrobiales bacterium | reverse complement strand
CTCCCGGCCATACGAAGGGGTCAGTGTGCTTCCATCTCGATGTCGACGGGCAACCGCCGATCTTGTTCAGCGGCGACCACCTCTTCAAGGGATCGATCGGACGGTTCGACCTTCCGGGCGGCAGCTTCGAAGCCCTGATGGCCTCGATGGCCGACAAGATCCTGCCCCTCGCCGACGAGATCAACGTGCTGCCCGGTCACGGGGAGACAACCACGATCGGACACGAACGACGGACGAACCCTTTCCTCCTGGAGCTGCAGGCGCAACTCGGCTGATCACCCTCGGACTACCCTATGCCGGACGCTCCCGTAGCCCAATTGGCAGAGGCACCGGATTCAAGTCCCGGCCAGTGTGGGTTCGAATCCCACCGGGAGTACCACCTTCCCCGCGGGTACGCTGTCGGCCATGGCCCGCCCCAGGAAGCGCTCCCGACGCCTCGTGCTGATCGCCGTGATCGGCGCGGCGTTGTGGATGGTCCGCCAGCAACAGGTCGAGACCAACCGCCGCCAGTTCGACCTGCCCTGACGGCCGGTCACCTGGCCGTTCTTAGTTGACCGCTGCGAGCAGTTTCTTAGGAGTGTCCTTCGGCGAGATCTTGTACCAGGCCTCCTCGACCTTTCCCTTGGCGTCAATGAGAAAGGCGCTGCGGATGATGCCCATGTACTTGCGCCCGTACATCGACTTTTCTCCCCAGACCGCGTAAGCCTCCGCCACGGCGTGATCTTCGTCGGCCAGCAGCGGGTAGCCCAGTCCGTATTTGGCGTCGAACTTGGCCTGCTTGTTCGGCGGGTCAGGGCTGATGCCGATGATGCGTACCCCGTCGAGGTCTGCCGCGATGTCGCGCAGTCCGCAGGCTTGGGTCGTGCATCCAGGCGTGTCGGCCTTGGGGTAGAAGAAGACGAGGACGCGATCGCCCTTCAGCGAGGCCAACGTCACCTTCGACCCCGCCTGATCGAGCAGTGCGAACGACGGGGCTTTGTCAGCAGGCTTGAGCGGCATGCCTCGACCGTAGTCAACGCGCCGCGGAGGGTCCGCGGCCGCCGCTCGAGTTAGATCGCGCCCTCGCGACGCTTGGCCCGCAGCCGGAGCCCAACGGTGCCGAGCCCAAGCAGGACAACTACCAGGAGGACCAAGGCAGCCAGCATGGCCGCTCGCCCACCCGCGCTGTCGAGCACCCGCTCCGCGGTCACCACCTCTCCGCGTCCTGGTGAATCGGGGAAGGTGATGTTGGCCGTCGCTTCGCGCACGACGTCGCCGGAGTGCAGTTTGGCCGTGGCCTTCCACGGGCCCTTGGGCAACCCGGCGGCCATGTCGACGGTCACCTCACCGCACTCCCCCGGCGCAAAGGTGGTCGGCGAAGGGGTGGCGAAGGGGCCAGCGCTCGTGCCACCGGGACCATCGGCGAGGGCCACATGGCCGGTGAGGTCGACGGCTCTGCCGCCGTTGTTGCATGCGATGATGACGATGGATGGCACGTTGTCGTCCGACACGACGGGCTGGAACCTGTCGAGGGTGAAGTCGGTGTCGGGCTCAGCGCCAGGGCCAACAGAGAGGTACATGCGGATTCCGACCCGGGTGTTCACCGCCACACCCCCGCCCGGAGGCGGCTCGCCCGGGGTTTCAGCCCAGATTACGCCATATCGTTCCCCGGCCGGCGCGGACGACGGCACGGCGATGGTCACCACGACTCGGCTGCGCTCTCCGGCTGGAACCTGGACCGTCGAGGGTTCGATCGAGATCCACCCGGTGAGGTCGTTCGACTCACCCCGCTCCGCGAACGTGAAGGTCCCGTCCCGCAATGTGGCCGGACCGGCGTACAGCTCAACGTCGAGGGGCCGAGTCTCACCATTGGCCAGTTCGATCGTGCGGGTGATGACATCGGTCTGCTTGAGGTGATCGATGATGTAGCTGCGAGCTCGCGGGTCGTCCTGCCGGCTGGCCGGGATCTCCACCAGACGGATGCCCAAGCCCGGATCGATCGGGTCGTCCGAGCTTTGCCCCGACGCGGCGGTCGCCCCCGCCACGAAGGCGAGGGCGACGACCGCTGCGATTGACAGTCTCCGAAGCAACGAATCCTCAGGCGACGGACTGCGTGACGGTACCGGTGTAGGCGCCGGAACCAAGGTTCACGGGCACCACGCCGGTGATGGTGGCCGGGTAGGTGAAGGTGCCGGCGCCGGCAAGAGCCAGGGCGGTGGCTACCGCGAAGGTCGACGCCATCGAGCCACCGGCTCCGACGGCGACGTTGGTCAGTGAGCCGTTGCTGGTGGCGATGGTGCCGGTTGCCCAGGCCAAACCAGTCTTCGGGATGGTGTAGCTCCCGTTGACGAGGTCGGTGGCCGAGCCGGTGACCGTCCAGCCCAGGAGGCTGCCGCGGTTATCGGTGACGGTCGTGTCGGTGAGGCTAATGCTGATCACACTTCCCGGCGTGACCGATGCCGAGGCCGACGCGGAGGCTGGCGCCGCGATCGACAGCGATCCGGCACTCAGGGTGACCGTCAAGTCGGTTGTGGAGGCTGATGCCGGGGCCGCGACGGCACCTGCGAGTGCCAACGCTCCAGCGGCGATGATTGCGGTGATGCGGCGCAGCTTCATGTGATGTGGTCCTCCCGTTGGCGAAATGGTGTTGCTGTTCCTTCGACGCGCTGCGTGGTCGGCCCAATGGCCCCAAGGTGTCATTACGACCTGACTTCACCGGACTAGTTACCCCGTCCTTCTTGACTGGAATGGGTAGTAGGTCCGACTACCGTCGGTGAGAATGAGCCCCGTTGACCGCCCAAGCGACGTCGCCCAGTTCGCTTTCACAGACGAGGCGCCCTGGATCGTCGCGGAGGCGTCGATGGCCTGGCTCCCGGCCACCCCGGCGCTCAGGCGACGCAGCCGGTTCGAAGCACCGCTTCTCACCAGGCGTCGACGAGTTCCGCCCGGTCGCCGCTTCCTCCACACCGGGGCCCGCCTCGGATGGGCGTTGGGCGCGTGGGCGATTCTCGAACGCCGCGGCAGCCCGGAGGCCAGCCGCAGCGGATTGTCCCGCCGACTTCGCGCTGCATTCACCGCCCTGGGACCGACCTACATCAAGCTGGGTCAGATCCTGTCCTCCGGCGAGGGCATCTTCCCCGAAGAATTGGTCGCTGAGTTCCGCCACCTCCGAGACCGCGTGCCTCCGGAGCCGTTCGCCATCGTCCGTCGCACCGTCGAGGACGACTTGGGCCGATCGATCGAGGAAGTCTTTTCCTCGTTCGACCCGACACCCATAGCCGCCGCGTCGATCGCGCAGGTGTACGCCGCCGTACTCCACACCGGTGAGTCGGTCGTGGTCAAGGTGCAACGGAGCCAGGTGGCCGATCTGGTTCGGCGAGATCTGGCGGCGATGAGTTGGATTGCACCGGTGCTCGTCGGGCGCATCCCGATCTCGGCGTTGGCCAACCCCCCGGCGCTGGTCGATCTCTTCGCCGAGACGATCATCGAGGAGCTCGACTTTCGCCTCGAGGCGGCCAACATGCTCGACATTGCGCGCATTCTGGCCGAGACCGACCAGCGAGCCCTCGTCGTGCCTCGGCCTCACCCAGAGCTCGTCACCCGGCGCGTCCTTGTGATGGAGCGGCTTGACGGCTTCTCGTTCGACGACGTGGCTGGCATGAAGGCCGCCGGGATCGACACCTCCGCGGTGGTCCGCGCCGGCATGGTCGCCTTCCTTGAGGGAGCCATGCTCTACGGGATCTTCCATGGCGACCTGCACGGCGGCAACCTGCTGGTGCAGGAATCGGGCCGCGTCGCGCTCCTCGATTACGGCATCACTGGGCGGCTCGATGAGAAGCGACGGCTCGCATTCCTCCGGCTTCTCCTTGGCGGCACCGTGAACGACCTCAAGCTGCAGCTGGGAGCTCTGGTCGATCTCGGCGCGCTCCCGCCCGAGACCGATCTCGACCACCTGGTCGTCGAGCTCGGACTCGACCAGCCGGTCAAGGATCCAACCCAGATGGAGCCGGAAGAACTCCTCAACCAGATCCGTGACGTGACTAAGGCGCTGCTCGGGTACGGAGCAAGGATGCCCAAGGAGCTCATGCTTTTCGTCAAGGACATGCTATTTCTTGATGCCGCGCTGGCGACGCTTGCTCCTGAGGTCGACCTGTTCGCCGAGATCACCCACATCGCGACCTACATGGCGACCCAGCACGGAGACCGCATCGCACGAGATGTTGGCATCGACCCGCGCGACATGGAGGTCGATCTCGAGGGGATGAAGGCGTCGCTCGGGCTCGAGCCGGAGACCCAGGGCATCACCCACCGCGAACTGCAAGAGCGACGAGCCCTCATCCGCGATCGGATGCAACAACACCGCCGGTCCCGCCGGAAGAACTGATCGACTAGCTCGGGAGGTCGGTGACCTCCAGAGCCCGCCGGTCAGCCGAGGTGCGAACATGGCCGCCTATGGCCGTGTTTCTAGGAGTGCTTGTCGCCGTCGCCTACGGCGCCGGAGACTTCTTCGGAGGTCTGGCCAGCCGTCGCGCCGCTGTCACCGCGGTGACGTTCCTGTCCCACGTCCTCGGTCTGGTGGTGCTGGGTCTTCTCGTGATGACCGTCGGGTGGGGCGAACCCATCCGTGGCGATCTCGTGCTTGGGGCAATCGCCGGCGTCTTCGGCGCGTTCGGGATCTTGCTGCTCTACCGCGGTCTCGCCACCGGACGCATGTCGATCGTGGCACCGGTGACCGCCGTCAGCGCCGCCGTCATCCCGCTCCTGTGGGGCATTGCGACCGGCGAGCGGCCGAGCGTGGTCTCGTTGACCGGCGTGGCCCTGGCCTTAGG
>JBPCMH010000025.1:0-11233 GCA_051002495.1 Acidimicrobiales bacterium | reverse complement strand
GTCGGAGGCAGGGGAAGACCAGCGGGAGTGCAAGGCCCTACCACTCATGATCTTCGGCGGTCTTGTCTTCGCGCTGGCCGTGCTGTTCTTCGCCACCCAGGGCGGGGACGAGACCCCCGTGGCCGCTCCCGCCACCACACAGGTCCAGGTCACCGAACCAGCCACCAGCGCACCCACCACGGATGCTCCGGCGACGACCGCGGCGCCAACCACCAAGGCCCCATCGACGACGGTCGCGCCGGTGCCCAACTACTCGTTCGTACCGAAAACCTGTGAGCAGAACGGCCAACAGATCACTTACACCGGCGACATGACCAACAAGGCGGATCGGGCCTACAGCTTCGTCGTGCGCGTGGTGTTCAAGGACAGCGGAGGAGCCACCGTCGCCGAGTCAACCGCTCGAATCGACAAACTGGCTAGTGGGCAAAAAACGACCATGTCAACCACCGGCACCAGCAACAAGAGTCTGGCTGGCAGTGGCGCCAGCTGCGACGTCGAGAAGATCGACGCGACGCCAGCTTGATCTGACAGGGCCAACTGGATCTGACACGGCCGGCCTACAGCTGATCGTGCCGGGCCACTCGAATTGACCCCGTCGGGTCAGGCGTCGGGGAGTGCCACCCTGGTCGGCGCGTTCTGGCCGTGCTCCCCCGCGTCATAGGCAACCTGGCAGAACCCGTGGTTGCAATAGCCGCGCGGGTTCTTGTGCAAGTAGCCCTGGTGATAATCCTCGCCGAAGTAGAAGTGGCCATCGCCGGCTGAGCCTGACGGGGCGAGTTCGGTGCTGATCTCGCCGAAGCCGGCGCCGCTCAACGCCGCCTGGTAGCGGCCGCTGCTGGCCACCGCAGCCGCGTACTGGTCGTCGGTGGTCGTGTAGATCGCTGAGCGATACTGCGTGCCGATGTCGCCTCCCTGGCGGTTGGGCGTCGTCGGATCGTGGTTCTCCCAGAAGGCCTTGAGCAGCACCTCCACCGAGACCCGCGAGGGGTCATAGACCACCTGGACGGTCTCGGTGTGACCGGTTCGGCCAGTGCAGGTCTCTTCGTAGGTGGGGTTCGGCGTGTAGCCGCCCATGTAGCCGACCGCGGTGCTGTGCACCCCGTCGATCTGCCAGAAGATCCGTTCCGCACCCCAGAAGCAGCCCATCGCCACGTACAGCACCTCGTGACCGTTCGGCCACGGACCCTCGAGGGGGGTACCCAGCACGACGTGGGCCGGCGCCACGGGCATGACGGCGTCACGGCCGGGCAGTGCCTTCTCACGGGCGACGGGCTTGGCGTTCTTGTTGCCGAACATGCGGCATCCTTCCCTCCGACGACGAGGTACGAGGCTACGGCGTCGGCCGAGCTATTTGAGATAGTCGCAGGTGGCTATTGCTTCGCTTCCGCCCATAAGGTCAGCAGACCGACACGACAACGGGGGATCAGCATGACACCGGAGGAAACCGCAGCCGCAACGGCCGACGCCATCAGCGGAATCGCATCGCGTTTCATGACCGACGGCAACACCTTCAAGTACGGAGCCTCAATCGGCTTCCAGGGTCTCGACTTCTACGTCACTGGTCGCGGTGGCGTGCTCGGCGATGTCGACGCCGACGTCGTCTCCGCATGCTTCGCCTTCTTCAACCCAGAGACCGTCCGTGCGCAGTGGGAGCTGGGCTGCAAGGTCATGCCGCCGAAGGCCGCCGCGGCCGAATTCGCCAAGGCGGCATATGCCTGGGCCGAGCGCTCCCTTCCCGATGATCTCGAGCTTGCTCGGCTCGCGGAACTGGCCGGCAAGGTCGTCGACGGTGCAAGCCCGGCGGGAGCGCCTATCTTCGCCGGCTGGCGCAACCTGCCGGTGCCAACCGACGCCCGGTCAGCGGCGATCCACCACCTGAACGGGCTGCGGGAGCTGCGCGGCGGTCTTCACAACGGCGCCGTGCTGGCCACGGGCATGGCCCCACTCGAGGCCCTCGTCGTTCGCACGCCGCAGATGGCCCCGATCTTCGGCTGGATGGCCGATTTGCCCGATGCCGAACCGCACAAGGCCTCGTGGCAGACCGCCGAGAGCGCAACGAACCGGGCCTTCGGCCGAGTCTTCGAAGCGCTGTCCTCCGATGAGCGCGCGGAGTTCAGCCAACTGGTCTTGGCCGCCGACAAGGCGTCCGCCTGATCCCGGACAGTTCGTAACACCTTCCAAGGTGCCTCCCAGGCTGGGCACAGGTTCGAGGCGCAGCATGTGGTCCATGAACAACGAAAGGACTCACCCCATGCGCAAGCTCGTAGCTCCCATCGCCATCGCTGGTGCGCTCGCCACCGGCGGACTTGCCGGTGCCATCCTCGGCGTACCGACGCTTTCTGGTGCTCAGACCGACGACGGTGGCTCGGCAGAGACCACCACCCCGGCCGAAACCAAGCCCAGCCCCTGGAAGTCGACACTCGACGGCCTCGTGCCAGGCACCATCACCCAGGATCAGGCCGACGCGGTCGACCAAGCGCTCCGGGACGCCCGGCCAGACAAGGGAAGGAAGGGTCATCGAGGCGGCGGCAAGCACCTCGATGAGGCGGCCACGGCCCTCGGGATGACTCCCCTTGAACTGCACACCGAGCTGCGCGCCGGGAAGACGCTCGCCGCCATCGCCACCGAGAAGGAGGTCGATGTCAACACCGTCATCGACGCACTGGTCAGCGCAGCCGAAGCCCGAATCGACGCCGCCGTTGAGAGCGGGAAGCTCGACCGGGCCAAGGCCGACGAAGTGAAGACCAACCTTCGGGACAAGATCACGACAATGGTCAACGAGGGCCCGCAGCACGACGGCCGTGGCCACAAAGGCCCCCGCGGCGCAGCTGACCGGGACGACGCGGCGGCAACTGAAACAGCGGCTTGATCCAGCACAACACGAGCACGTGCAATACGGGAGCCGCCCTCGGGCAGCTCCCGTCACGTCAGTCCGCCGGGGTCGGAGCCACCTCGTAGGTCTGGGAGGTCAACTCCTTCGGCCAGCGCGAAGCCAGAGGTCCAATGGCCGTCGATCGGGAAGTCGCTGGAAGCTCGCGCAGCCGCACGGGGAAGAGCGGCGGCGACAGGTAGCGCGACAACCGGGCGCGCAAATCTAGAGCGGTCGACACCGGGCCCCAGATGTTGACCTCCATCGCCGGGTTGAAGAGCGCGGCGAAGAAGCCGATGGCCCAGCCCGACGATGCCCGTCCCGGCATCAAGGACCGTGAGGCTGGTTGGGTCGTCGCCGGCGACCGCCACGCACGACGTGTTCCCCCCGTAGCGGGCCCAGTCCTCTCCGGAGCACGGGACAGAGCCGCGCACACCCCATACCGTTGCCTTCACGTCGACTCCCAGAAGATCGCCACCGAGCCAAGGTCGCGGTCGCGCTGGCCGATGATGGGGAGCGCGGTGACGGTGAGGGGGCGCCGCTGACCATCAAGACCGGTGATCCAAAACCCTCCAGGGCAGGCTGGCGGGAGGTCATGGTCTGTACCAGCGGGAGCGCTTCCGGCGGCAAAGGCTCGCCGGCTTCGTCGGTCGGAAGGAAGATCGGCATGGCGAGATAACTCGCTAGATGCCGGAACAGGATGACCTCGATCTCTTGCTGGCTCATGTCGGCTCCCCGCGTCGGCGAAGAACCTAGCGACCGAGGGCCCGGCGTGAGGCTCGGATGACCGGGTGACAGAGTGAGGAGATGACCAAGCGCACGATCCGCCGATGACCGTCGCCCCGTGGTGGCGGTCGACGACGATCTATCAGATCTATCCTCGCAGTTTCGCGTCGAGTTCGAGTCGCGGCGTCGGCGACCTGCGCGGTATTGCCGAGCACCTCGACCACGTGCGCGATCTCGGTGCTGGCGCCATCTGGCTCTCGCCCTTCTTCACCTCGCCGATGGCCGACTTTGGCTATGACGTTGCGGATTACTGCGACGTCGATCCGACGTTCGGCACGCTCGAGGACTTTGACGACCTGGTCGAGCGAGCTCATGAGCGCGAGCTGAAGGTCGTGATCGACTGGGTGCCCAACCACTCGTCGAATCAGCATCCGTGGTTCATCGAGTCGAACAGTTCCCGGTCCAATCCAAGAGCCGATTGGTATGTGTGGCGCGACGGCGACCCCGCGGTCCCTCCGAACAACTGGAAGGCCGCCTTCTCCGACGATCCCGCGTGGACCTGGTCGGAGTCCAGGAAGCAGTGGTACCTGCATCTCTTCCTCGCCGAACAGCCCGACCTCAACTGGCACAACCCCGATGTGGAAGCGGCCATGCTCGACACGCTGCGCTTCTGGCTCGACCGCGGCGTCGACGGGTTCAGGATGGACGTGATCCACATGATCGGGAAAGGCCCTGAGCTGCCGGACTTTGGACTCGCGGACGACGGACGCCTCATCGCACTGCACGACTGGCCAGCCACCCATGAGTTCCTGCGCCGGATCCGGAGCCTCCTCGACAGTTATCCCAGCGACCGCATGTCGGTGGGCGAGGTCTACATCCTCTCCACCCGCCGAGTAGCCACCTACTACGGAGAGGGCGACGAGTTGCACCTGTCGTTCAACTTCCCGCCGCTGCACGCGCCCTGGGATGCCAGCGTCTGGCGGCAACGGATCGAGCGGGTCGAGGAGGAGTTCACCCCTCGAGACGCCTGGCCAACCTGGGTGCTCTCGAATCACGACCAGCCCCGCCACCGAACCCGCTACGGGAGCGAGGCCAGGGCCAGAGCCGCCGCAGTGCTCCTTCTCACCTTGCGCGGCACACCGTTCCTCTACCAGGGCGAGGAGCTCGGCCTGGAGGACGCCGTCGTCCCCGCCGATCGAGTGGTCGACCCCGGCGGGCGGGACGGTTGCCGGGCCCCCATCCCCTGGACCGGAGCATCCGACCACGGCTGGGGGACTGACGACGCCTGGCTGCCGTGGCCTCCGGACGCAATCGGGCGCAGCGTCGAGTCGGAATCCGACGACCCCAGCTCCATGCTCTATCTGTACCGCCGGATCCTGGCGGCCCGCGCCGCTTCTCCTGCCCTTCAACTCGGCCGTTGGGAGCCGCTGGCCAGCCCGCCGGACGTACTCGCCTACCGCCGCGTCCATGAAGACGATGAGCGGGTGGTCATCGTGAACTTCGGTGACGAAGCCCGCTCGCTCGCGCTCGGAGATGCTTGGATGGTCGAGGTGGCCAGCGACACGCCGGACGCATTCGAGGACTACCCCGGCGCGGTGGGCGCCGATCAGGCCCTCATCCTTCGGCGCTGAGGCTCGGCCGTCGCGGCCCGTTAGCTCGACATCGAGTCGCGAAGCTCGCGTTTGAGAATCTTGCCGGCGGGGTTCCTGGGGAGCTGGGCATCGGCAATGCGAACGACCGTCGGTACCTTGAAGCCGGCCAACTTGGTCGCGACGTGCTGCTGCAGTTCTTCGACCGTGACGGTCTGGTTTGGCCTGGGGTACACCACCGCGGCGACCTCTTCCCCCAGCCGCTCATGCGGCACCCCAAACACCGCCGCTTCGTAGACCGCGGGATGCTCGTACAACACGGCTTCGACCTCAGCGCAGTAGATGTTCTCGCCGGCCCGCAGCACCATGTCCTTGGCCCGGTCCTCAACGTAGACAAAACCATCATCGTCGACGCGGCCGATGTCACCACTTCGAAGCCATCCGTCGACGATGGTCTCCGCGGTCGCTTCGGGCTTGTTCCAGTAGCCGCTGATCAGATTCGGCCCCTTGAACCAGATCTCACCTGCTTTTCCGGCTGGCACCGGGTTGCCGTCGGGATCCCTGACCTCGATGATGAGGATGGGCGTGGCCCGCCCGGTGCTCGTCGGGTGCGAGGTGTAGTCGCTTCCCGAGTTCTGCGGGCCGTAGGCATTCGTCTCAGTCATGCCGTAGCCAATCCCGGGACGAGCCTGGGCGAAGCTGGTTGAGACCCGCCGAACAAGCTCGGGCGGCGCGGGTGCACCGCCACCTCCAACCGCAGCAAGGCTCGACGTATCGAAGTCGGCGAACCGCGGGGATTCCAGCAGGTCCCAACTCTGGGTCGGCACGCCGACGAAGTTGGTCACTTGCTCCCGCTCGATCAGCTCGAGCGCGCGCTCCGGATCCCACTTGTACATGATCACCAGCTTCAGGCCAGCAGAGAAGCACGACAACATCACGGGAACGCAGCCGGTGACGTGGAACAGCGGGACGATCAAGATGAAGGCGGGCGGCAGATTCCCCGAGGGCGCTTCCTCAGGTCGCCGAAGCCGCTCGACCGCCGTCCGGCATCCGAACCCCGTCAGGGCCTGAACGATGGCGCGGTGGGTAGATACCGCTCCCTTCGGCCTTCCCGTCGTTCCTGAGGTGTAGAGGATCGTCGCGTTGTCACCCGGGCCAACGTCGATGTCGGGCATCGGGTCGCCGAGCGGCAGCACATCTTCGAGCCGGTCGACGCCTTGGGGAAGGTCGCCAGGACAACGGATGCCCACGATCTGCACCCCAAGCCGCTCCGAAGCAGCCGCGGCTCGATGCACACGCTCGAAGTCGGCCAGCAGCACCTTGGCTCCCGAGTCCTCCAGTGCGTAGTCGTGCTCGTCTTCGGTCCACCACGCGTTGAACGACACGCTCACCGCGCCTATCGAGGTAATGGCGGCGAAGGCCATGACCCATTCCGGAT
The DNA here is from genome assembly GCA_051002495.1 of Acidimicrobiales bacterium. Classification (GTDB taxonomy): domain Bacteria; phylum Actinomycetota; class Acidimicrobiia; order Acidimicrobiales; family CADCTF01; genus JBPCMH01. The sequence continues at coordinate 4,611 of JBPCMH010000025.1, read as the reverse complement.
AGTTCCGCATGCTGATGGCGATGCGATCACCCTTGGCCACGCCATAACGGTTCACGAGCAGCGACCCCATCGCATCAACGTGGCGCATCACATCTGCGAAGGTCCAGCGCTCGTCCTCGTACGCCAGGAAGACCCGGTCGTCGAAGGCTCTGGCCCCGTCAAAGATGGCGCGCAGGCTCGACGGTGCGTTGGCAAAGACGGTCGTCGCGATGCCGTCGGCATCAATCTCCGTCGTCTCGAACCGCTGGCCCGGCGCTGTCACCGCGTTGACCGCGTCCTGGTAGCTCATCGTCATGGTGCGTGGCCTCCCATATCTGCGGTCGGTGTCTACCACGCCCCGTATGCATTGGTCGTCAGCGGAGACAAGTCAATAGAGTCCACCCATGATCGATCTCAACGGAACATCGTCCGTCGTCACCGGTGGCGGCTCTGGTCTCGGCGAGGCCAACGCCCGAGCCCTGGCGGCCAAGGGCGCCAAAGTGGTGGTTGTCGACCTGCAGGACGACAAGGGCAACGCGGTGGCAAACGACATCGGCGGCGCCTTCGTGAAGGCCGATGTCACCGACGCTGACCAGGTCATCCAAGCGATCGAGACCGCGAAGGAGATGGGGCCGTTCCGTAGCCTCGTCACCGCGGCCGGCATCGGCTGGGCGACCCGCACGATCGGGCGCGACGGTCAGTACGACTCCGCCCACGACCTCAACATCTTCCGCAAGGTGATCGAGGTGAATCTGATCGGCACGTTCAACTGCATCCGCCTCGCGGCCACGGCTATGAGTCAGACCGAGGCCGTCGATGACGACAACACCCACGGTGCCATCGTCACCGTCGCCTCCGTCGCCGCGTTCGACGGCCAGATCGGCCAGGCCAGCTACTCGGCTTCGAAGGGCGGCGTCGTTGGTATGACTTTGCCCGTCGCTCGTGATCTGGCACCGGTTGGCGTGCGGGTGAACTGCATCGCTCCAGTTCTGATCGATACGCCGATCTACGGCCAGGGCGAGGGCTCGGAAGCCTTCAAGGAGAAGTTGAAGCGCGACGTGCTGTTCCCGAAGCGCCTCGGTACCTCCGAAGAGTTCGCCTCCATGGCCGTGGAGCTGGTGACCAACACCTACATGAACGCAGAGACGATCCGCCTCGACGGCGGCGTCCGCATGCAGCCCAAATGAGCCAATCACCCTGATTTGAGACCCCGCCCCGCCCCAGTTGGGCTGAGGTTGGGGCCTGTTTGATCTGCATGAGGAATTCCCGGTTGATTCGTGGCCCTGCGTGCCGATCACAATGGGGTGGCGATCGCCCAAAACGACGCGGGCGCTGACGCAAGCCAGACCGACCGGCACGTGTCGGGGTCGACAACGTGGAATCTCATCAATCTCGTGCGGCACGAGGCCGGCGAGGACGCCGTCGCGGCCGTGATGTTGGCCGCCGGGGAGACGCGGTCACTGGCAGAGGTCGAGGACTCGAACGGATGGAGCTCGTTCGAGCAAACCAAGCGGCTGCTCGAAGCAACCGCTGAAGTTCTCGGTGACCCGCGTGCCGCCGAGAGGGTGGGCACGGTGACCGCCAGCGCCGACATGACCAGCGAGGTCGTGGCTCTGCTCCGCTCGCTGGGCTCGCCAGGCGAGCTCGTCCGACACATCAACCAGGCCGCGGCCAAGTTCTGCACCGTCGTCGACATGAACCCAGTGGACATCGGCCCGAACTCTGGCCTGGTTAGCGGCCGGAGCGTCCCAGGCTTCCCGAGGTACGAGCTGCTCTGCCACTTCACCCGTGGGCTGCTCGCACAGTTGCCGATGCCCTTTGATCTTCCGCCGGCCGAGGTCGTCGAGCTCGAGTGCGAGACCGACGGTGCGGCGCAGTGTCTGTTCCGGATCACCTGGGACCCGGATGGACCAGCCGACCGAGACCAGAGCGCCCAGCTGAAGGTGCTGGAGGCCCGTCTCGAGGCTCTCCAGCAGACGGCAGCTGACCTGGTGTCGGCCGATGACCTAGACGAACTTCTGCAGCGCATCACCGAGCGAGCCGGCGCCGCGGTGCGAGCACCGCGCCATGTGTTGGCCATCTCGCTCGACGGTGGTTTGCACGTGGCGTCCACGGGATGCTCCTCCGAAGAAGGCCAGCGCCTCGGGGAGGCGATCATGGCGGAGGACGACAACGACAACACGTCTCGGTTGGTTGTCGACGTCCGCTCCGCGCATCGCCACTACGGCAGACTGGCCGCGGTCTACGACTCCGGCGCGGAGTTCTTCGCCGCCGAGCGCCTTCTTCTGTCGACCTATGCCCGTCTCGCCGCGGTCGCCCTCGACGCGGCGACTTCGCTCGATCGCTCCCGGCGTGAGGCGTCGCGAGCCTCATCGCTCCTGCAGCTGGCCCGAGACCTGGCCAACACCAACAGCGTCAACGCGGCCATCGACACGGTCGCCATCCACCTTCCGGAACTGATCGGCTGCGACGCCGCCGCGGTGAGCCTCCTCGACGGCGATGTGCTCGCCGTCGCCGCCGTCACCGGTGGTGACCCAGACCAGCTCGAGTTCCTGCGTTCGATGCGGGTCAGGGCATCAGAGACGTTGTCGCTCAGGAAGATGCTCGACCAGCCCCGGCCGCGCATCGCCACGGCACAAAACGCGTCGCCGTTTGTGGCCGGGCTGATGACCATTACCGGCCACGCCCAGATGGCCTCCGTGCCGATGATGAGCGACGGCAATGTTGTCGGGCTGATCACTGCTGGCTTCCACGCCGATCTCCTGCCGACCGCGGACCTCATCCAACGTCTCGAAGGCATCGCCGGTCTCGCTGCGACGGCCATCACCAAGGGACAGCTCGTGGAGCGGATCCAGGAGCAGGCGATGGTCGATGAGCTGACCGGGCTGCCAAACCGACGGCTGCTCGAAGACCGCGTCGACCAGGCGCTGAGCCGATGGAACCGCCACCTTGAGCCGTTCGCGCTGTGCTTCCTCGACCTCGACCGCTTCAAGCACGTCAACGACGAGTTGGGCCACCCTTGCGGCGACCAGATCCTGGAAGCAGCGGGCCGCCGCATTCAGAGCGTGCTACGGACCGGGGACACCGTGGCTCGGTTCGGAGGTGACGAGTACGCCCTGGTGCTCCCTGGTCTGTCAGACGCGGCCCAGGTGGCCGTGGTGGCCGGGAAGATCCTCGAAGCGCTACACGAGCCCTTCGACGTCGCCGAGCAACCCATCTACGTCAGCGCCAGCCTGGGTTTCGCTCTCGCCCCCGCGCACGGCCTCGATTACCCCAGCCTGCTAAAGAACGCCGACCTGGCCATGTACAAGTCGAAGCGCACATCCGACCGGTGGACGCTTTACCGGCCCGAGATCCGTCAGCATCATCCAAAACTGGCCACGGTCGAAAGCGGGTTGCGGAAGGCCGTCGCCAACGACGAGCTCGTCGTCCACTACCAGCCCCAGATCGACCTCCGCACCGGGGCCATCATCGGCCTCGAGGCACTGGTTCGTTGGGACCAACCCGGTCGGGGCCTCGTTCCCCCTGATGAGTTCATTCCGCTGGCGGAAGAGATCGGCCTTATCGTCGACCTCGACAGATGGGTGATGCGGCAGGCCGCCCGCGCCGCGGCCGGCTGGAACCGCTCCGGGCACCGCCTGCGTATGGCCGTCAACCTCGCCGGGCAGACCCTGTTGTCGCCAGGCATGGCCGAGGCAGTGACCGCGGCGCTGGAGGAGAGCGGGCTCGCGCCTCACCGCCTCGAACTGGAGGTCACCGAAACCGCGGTTCATGAGGAGAGTGAACGACTTGTGGTCGCGCTCGAAGCGCTCGAGGCCACGGGCGCCCGGCTGGCGATCGACGACTTCGGGACCGGCCACTCTGGGCTGAGCCGGCTGCATCAGTTCCCGTTCGATGTCGTGAAGATCGACCGCTCGTTCGTGGCTGACGTGACGACCGAGAACGAGTCTGCGCCGCTGCTGGCCGCCATGATCACACTGGCCCACGAACTTCGGCTCGATGTGATCGCCGAAGGAGTGGAGACGCCCGTCCAGGAAGCCTTCCTCAAGGAGCGACGCTGTGAGATGGCTCAGGGCTACTACTTCAGCCGCCCCTTGCCGGCCTCGGCCGTGGATGAGCTGCTCGCCTCGAAGGTCTCGTCCCTGAAGCCAAACTCTCGGCTCAGCTGAACGCGTCAATCACCGCCGCGAACGTCGCGAGGGCAACAGGTTGCAGGCGTCGGCGTAGGTCGCGACCAGCCGGAGCGTTCGCCGCTCGCCCGACCCGCCGACGAGGATCGGCACCCGCTCCTGAAGCGGACGGGGGTAGCAGACCGCCTCCGGGATCACCGTTGTCCTGCCCTCGAACGCCGGGCTGCCCTTGCCCCACATGAGCGGGAGCAACTGCAGGGCGTCTTCGAGAAGGTCGTAGCGCTCGCCAACGGGAGGAAAGGCCCAACCGTAGAGCCGATGCTCTCTTTCGAATCACGCCGCCCCGAGCCCGCAGACCGCGCGGCCGCCTGACAGCACGTCGATGGTGGCCACGATCTTGGCCAGGTGGGCGATGTTCCGGTAGGTGATCACAGGCTTTCGAAACCGGCCGCCTCGGCCCGGGTGGCGATGCCGCGCAAGTGCTCCGCGGCGTCACGGGCGC